>JBBRLA010000088.1:0-18443 GCA_038231615.1 Polyangia bacterium
AACGTCGTGAGACAGTTTGGTCCCTATCCGCCGTAGGCGCAGGAGACTTGAGAGGAGCTGTCCTTAGTACGAGAGGACCGGGATGGACTGACCTCTAGTGTGCCGGTTGTTCCGCCAGGGGCATCGCCGGGTAGCTATGTCGGGAACGGATAACCGCTGAAAGCATCTAAGCGGGAAGCCAACCTCAAGATTAGGTCTCCCCAGGGAGCAATCCCTCTAAAGGCCCCATGTAGACCACGTGGTAATAGGCCGGGTGTGGAAACGCAGCAATGCGTGGAGCTAACCGGTACTAATCGGCCGTGAGGCTTGACCATCTTTATTTTCCCTTTGTTCGACAACGGACTTTGGGATGGAGGCCAAGGTTGGGTGCAAGAACTGCACATCAGCTTGGCGCACCAAGACATCTTCGCGATACGCGCACATATACAAAGACACTCGCGTCTTTTTCGTTTCACCGGTTTCTGGCGGTGTTGCCGGAGGGGCCACACCCGATCCCATCTCGAACTCGGAAGTTAAGCCCTCCAGGGCCGATGGTACTGCACGGGCAACTGTGTGGGAGAGTAGGTCATCGCCAGATTTTTTTTACCCGCTGCGGGTTTACTCGCTGCGGGTTTTTTTATGCCCGCGGCATGCGCACGTCTTTCCAGGTTCTTTAGAGACGAGGCAGCCTTCCCAGCTCCCCTCGCTTTGCTCGGGATACTGGCGGGGACTTACCGGCTTTTGTCTATGCTCGCCGGATCAGCTCTCGAAGGACGGTTTGCAGGATGCCCCCGTTCTTGAAGTATTTGACGTCCACCGGTGTATCAAGCCGCGACAGGGTCCCAAACGAGGTCTCCGTCCCGTCATCCCGCTGCACCCGCACGGTCACCTGCTGCCGAGGCTGGATCTCGCCGGTCTCGCCGGTCAGCACGATGGAGTACCGCTCCCGCCCGGTCAGGCCCAGGGTCTCGGCGCTCTCGCCGGCCTTGAACGCCAGGGGCAGGATGCCCATGCCCACCAAGTTCGACCGGTGGATTCGCTCGAAACTCTCGGCGATCACCGCGCGTACCCCCAGAAGCAAGGTGCCCTTGGCCGCCCAGTCCCGCGACGAGCCGGTGCCGTACTCCTTGCCGGCGATCACGATGAGCGACGTGCCCTCTTTCTTGTAGCGTTCGGCCGCGTCGAAGATCGACATTTGCTCGTTGCTGGGCATATGCAGGGTCACGCCCCCCTCGATGCCCGGCACCATGGCGTTTTTCAGGCGAATGTTGGCGAAGGTCCCGCGCACCATCACCCGGTCGTTGCCCCGCCGGGCGCCGTAGGAGTTGAAGTCGGCCTTCTTTACCCCGTGGTCCTGCAGGTAGCTCCCTGCCGGGCTGCTTGCGGCGATGTTGCCCGCCGGGGAGATGTGATCGGTGGTCACCGAGTCCCCGAGCAGGCACAGAAGCCGCGCGCCCTCGATGGACCGAAGGGGTGCCGGCTCCATCTCCATGTCCAGGAAGAAGGGCGGCTCCTGAATGTATGTCGATGCGGCGTCGAAGGCGTACAGGTCCCCGGAGACCCCCGAGATGGCGTTCCACTCCTCTGTGCCGCGGAAGACTTCGCCGTAAGATTTTTCGAACATCGCCGGGGTGATCGATTTCTGCACCACCTCGGCGATCTCCTGGGGTGTGGGCCAGATGTCCCGCAAAAACAACGGCTTGCCCGCCGGGTCCTGTCCCAGCGGCTCCTTGTCCAGGTCGATGTCGATGGTGCCGGCCAGGGCGTAGGCCACCACCAGCGGTGGCGAGGCCAGGTAGTTGGCCTTCACCAGCGGGTGCACGCGCCCCTCGAAGTTGCGGTTGCCCGAAAGCACCGCCGCGGCCACCAGGCTTTCCTTCGCGATGGCTTCCTCGACGGCGTCGGGCAGGGGCCCGCTGTTGCCGATGCAGGTGGTGCAGCCGTAGCCCACCAGGTAGAAGCCGAGCTTCTCCAAATAGGGCAGAAGGCCCGACTCCCGCAGGTACTCGGTGACCACTTTGCTGCCCGGGGCCAGGCTGGTCTTCACGTGAGACGGCACGGTCAGGCCCGCATCGACGGCACGCTTGGCCAAAAGGCCCGCGCCCACCAGTACCGACGGGTTCGATGTGTTGGTGCAACTGGTGATGGCGGCGATGACCACTGCGCCGTGGCCCACGCGGCTGGCTCGACCGTCGACCATGAGCGTCACGGCGGCGGCGGTTTCGGCATCCGGCAGGGCGAAGCCGCGGTCCTTCACCGGGGCGCGCAGGGCGTGTTCGAAGGACGACTTCATCTGCGAAAGCGGCACGCGGTCCTGCGGGCGCTTGGGCCCGGCCAGGCACGGCTCGACGGTGGACAGGTCCAGCTCGACCATATCCGTGAACACCGGGTCGGGGGTGCTGTCGGTGCGGAAGAGGCCCTGCTCCTTGACGTAGCGCTCGACCAGGTCGACGGCCTCCTTCTTGCGGCCCGTGCCTCGGAGGTAGCCCAGGGTCACGTGGTCGGTGGGGAAGAAGCTGATGGTGGCGCCATACTCGGGGGCCATGTTGGCGATGGTGGCGCGGTCGGCAAGGGTCAGGGCGGAGAGGCCGGCGCCGCAGAACTCGACGAACTTGTCGACGACGCCCTGGTTGCGCAAAAGCTGGGTCAAGGTCAGGGTCAGGTCGGTGGCGGTGACACCCTCGCGCAGGGTGCCGTGAAGCTTGCAGCCGATGACCTGGGGGGTCAGCATGAAGAGCGGCTGCCCCAGCATGACGGCCTCGGCCTCGATGCCGCCCACGCCCCAGCCGACGACGCCCAGGCCGTTGATCATGGTGGTGTGGGAATCGGTGCCGACCAGGGTGTCGAAGTAGGCCATGCCTTCAGGGCCGACGACCACGCCCTGCGCCAGGTATTCCAGGTTCACTTGGTGGACGATGCCGGTGGCGGGGGGGACGACGCGGAAGTTGTCGACCGCATTTTGCCCCCAGCGCAGGAACTCGTAGCGTTCGCGGTTGCGCTGGAACTCGGTCTGGGCATTGCGCACAAGGGCGTCGGCGCTGCCGTAATAATCGACCTGGACCGAGTGGTCGATGACCAGATCCACCGGGACCAGGGGGTTTACCCGCTTGGGGTCGCCACCGAGGCGGCGGACGGTGGAGCGCATGGCGGCGATGTCGACCAGGAGCGGGACGCCGGTGAAGTCCTGCAAGATCACCCGGGCCGGCTTGAAGGGGAGTTCGGCCTTTACCGGGGCGGCGGCGTTCCAGCGGGCCAGGCGGCTGACGTCGCCTTCGGTGACGGTCTCGCCGTCGACGTTGCGCAGGACGGATTCGAGGAGGATGCGGATGGAGACCGGGAGGCGTTCGAGATCGGGTGCGTGGCCCCCTTTGTGAAGGGCATCCAGGCGGTAATAGGACACGGCGCCCTTTTCGGTCGAAAGGGTGCCGTATGCCGAAAAAGGGTCACGTCTCGCCATCGAGGTCTCTCCGTTAAGCCGCAGGTGCGGCGTCGGGTCGCTTTTGCGGCACATTCTAGCGCGGGGAGGGCCCGGGGACAACCCGCCCCCACCGCGATGGCGGAGATGCTGGGCCACCTCGTCGTGCGTCGGGATTTAGCCAACGGCTGGGGCGGTTATTTGCACAGACCCGGGCCGGAGCAGATGTTGAAGGCATCCTGGCAGGTGGTGCCGGTGCTGCACTTGGGGGTGGGCTTGCCCTGGCGGCAGAGCTTCAGGCACTTGTTGGATCCGCCGCTGCCGCTGTCGCACTGGTAGCCATCGGCGCAGTCGTTGGCGAACTGGCAGGTGGTGCCGGGGTCCTTGGGGGCCGCCACGGCGGGGAAGCACAGGCTGCCGACGAAGGCGTCGCCGCCGCCCCGGAAGTCCAGGTAGACGCACTGGAACGTGTTGCCGTTGTTGTCGGGTTCGCAGGAGTCGCTCGGCTGGCAGACCGAGAGGCAGTTGCCGCCGTGACTGTCCTCGATGGCCTGGCGGACGCAGCCGCCGGTCAGGCCCGTGCCGGTGGTGCAGCCCGCCTTGTCGGTGGGGTTGCAGTCGAGGTTGCCGTTGGGGAAGCAGCCGGTCAGGACGGTGTTGGAGTCGGTGTTGACCAAATAGGTGCAGGAGTAGCCGGGCGGGCGGCAGGTGACCGCGTCGCCGCAGCCGGCGATGCAGGCCTTGCCGTCTGTGCCGCCAAAGTCGATGCACAGGTTGGGGTTGTTGGGGTCCATGTTGCTGTCGGCGCAGTCGGCGTCGGTGGCGCAGGTGGAACTGCAGTAGCCGCCCGCGGTCGGCAGGTAGCGGGTGTTGTTGAAGAGCGTCGTGGGCCAGCACACCGGCCTGGGGCCCTTCTTGCAGTCGGCGGTGGTCGTGCAACCGAAGCCGATGTCACCGGCCACGGGGGCCCGCCCGGTGGGGGCGGCGGCGAAGTCGACCTTCGAACCGGCACCGGCGTCGCAGGCGCGTTTGGCCAGGTCCTGGGTGGCGCCGCCGTCGGTGCCCGCATCGCCGCCGCCCCCGGTGCCACCGTTTCCGCAGGCTCCCGCAATCAAAGTCAACAACACGAGGGTCGGCGATGGTAGCCAAGGTCTATACATCTGATCTACTCCTGTCCTCAGTCGGGGGTAGCAAAGGAATGCTTCTCTCGTCAAGCTTGACCTACCCCCGTCGGGACGGCACGGTGTTTCTGCGAGGGGTCGCATTTTTGTGCGGTAGCCCCGTCGGAAATTGGGTCAGTAGGCATAGGCCACGGAGGCGGCCACGGTGTTCTTGCTGAAGCTGCGGTTGTCGATGACGTTGTTGATGTTGGAAATGTTGTACAAAAGGGTGTAGGCGATCTCGGCGGAGAAACCCAGGGGCAGGTCCTTGCTGACCCACAGCTCGGTGGTCAGGCGGTGGTCCTTGCGCTGCTCGCTGTCGATGGCGAAGAGGGTCAGGCCGGGGAGCATGAAGGCAGGGTTTGTGGGGGTGGGCACTGGGGCCTTGACTCCGCTATAGGTGGCCGAGTAGGCGCCCTGGTACGCTTGATATTCGTAGCGGAAGGCGGCAAAGGCGTCGATGCCGTGGGGCAGGGTCAGGCGGGCGGCGGCGAAGACCTGATGGCCCTGGTAGGACAGGGGCGCGTAATAGGTGAGGGTGCCGATGCAGTTGCGCACGCCGGAGGCGGGGCAGCCGGTGTCGATGGAGACCCCGGGGGGCGGCATGAGGGCGCCGATGCCAAAAGGCAGGCTGGTGAAAAGGACGCCGGTGCTGTCGTTGGTGAACTGATAGCCGAGCTGGGGACGCACCCACTTTTTGCGCAGCTCCTGGGTCAGCTTGATCTGGTCCCGGTTGCCGTTGAGGTAGGCGTCGCCCTGTGCGGCCGGGTCCGTGGCGCCGGGCGTCCCCTGATCGAAGGAGCGGCGGAAGTTGTGGCTGTAATACAGGCGGGTGCGCCACATTTTGGACTCGATGAAGGTGGCGTCCAGGATGCCGTTGAAGCCGTACTGGAAGGGGGCGAAGCCGACCAGGCCGCTGAAGTTGGCAAAGCCCTCGGCGCGGACCTTCAGATCCAGCCAGGGGGTGGGTTTGGCGGCCAGCCAGAGCATCAGGGTGTGTTCCTGAAAGTCGTAGGTGTCCTTGTCGGGCAAGACGCCGGTGGTGTCGGTCTCGGCGTCTGTGATGATGAGCTGGGAGAAGCGGTAGCCAATCCACAGGCCGAGCTTGCCATCGCCCAGGGGACGCCCGGACAGATCCAGGCCGAGGTTCAAGGGCAGGCCCCACTGGCTGGTCTGGGGCGACGGGAGCGCGTAGTTGTCGCGGATGTACTTCTGGTAGGTGGCCTCGAAGTTCTGGAGGCCCATGTTGAGGTTGCTCTTGCCCAGGGCGGATCGCTTGAGGACCTGGGAGCGCCCAGCGGATCGGGTGGACTTGTTGGCGATGGTCTGGGTCTGGGCGCTCTGCTGGATGTTGGTGTCGTAGCCGAAGGAGGCGCTGGCGTCGGACTGGATCTTCTGGTGCAGGGACTCCCTTTTGGCTTCTTTCAAGGTGTCGCGGGCGTCGTCGGCGTCTTCGCCGGTGAGGCCCAGGGACAGGGCCTGCTCGGCGGCGCGGCGGGCCTCGTCGTAAGCCTGCACGCGGAACAGGGCTTGGGCCAGATCGAGCTTCAGGGTGGCGTCCTTTTTCGCCAGATCGGCGGCCCGTCGCAGGGAGATCACGGCGCCGGGGTCGTCGTCGCCCTTGTGTTGTGCCAGGCCGTAGGCGTCCAGGAGCGCGGCCAGGTCCTCGTCCTTCAGCTTGATCCGCTCGCCCAGCGCGACCGCCTCGCGCAGCTTGGCGAGTCCCTCGGGAATGCGCTTCTGCTTGAGCAGGGCGCGGCCCTCTTTGGCCAAGACGAAGCACACCGACTCAGGGTTGTCGTCATCGTCATCCCTGGCCTTTGACCCGGGCGGGGTCAGGCCCAGGTCTTCCAGGCTGTAGCCGGCGGGGGGCGGCTCGGGGGCCATCTGCGTCGCGGCTGGCTGCCCTTGCGCGCCGGACGGCCCGGCGGTGAGGTATCCGAAAAGCAGGATCAGCAGGGCGGGGCGAAGCGGCACAGCGTGGGTCTTTCCATCCTTCATTATATCACGGGGGCCCCAAGGGTGCCGTCGCCAAATGTGGCGAGCAGAGGGGTCGCATGGATGGAGTGATAGACGGGCCGGCCCGGGAGAAATTCTGTTGATTTTTATTTATTTGGTCAGAATTTATTTTATCGGGCGGCTCAAAACAATTGTAGGGCAAGGGAAAAATCAACAATGCCGATAATTCTTCGTGGCCGGGCAGGGTCTTGTCCATATCCTGATGGACAGGGGGTGAGAAATCTATGCGCTTGAAGATTGGCATTTTCAATCCTACGATCAACCGCGTGTGGTCATGAATATGATAGGTCGCAACAGGCAGGTGAGGGAATGAGCCGGGCGCTGCTTTCGGTCCAGGTGGACGATGTCTGGATGGCCCTGGACGCGACCCGGGTGGTGGAGGTGCTGGGAGAGCAGCTTTTCATCCCCATCCCGGAGGCGCCGGCGTTCGCACCGGGGGTGATGTCGTGGCGCGGGCGGGCGGTGGCGACGGTGGACATCGGGGCGCTTTCGGGGGTCGCCGGGCCCATGGTGCTCTCCCTTTTGGACGGGCGGCGGCGGACGGTGATCGTGCGGGTGGATTCGTGCACCTTCGCCCTGCCGGTGGACACGGTGCGGGAGGTGCAGGAGGTGGGGCAGGACCGGGTGACCCTGCCCCACGCCACGCAGAACCGCTACGCCGCAGGCGAGGTCGAACTGCACGGCCACGTGATGCCGATCCTGGATCTGGCGGCGATGATGGAGGCGATCGGCGGACCCGCTTCCGGGGCGACGTTCGGCGCGTCATGAGCGGGACCCTGCGACCAGCCACGCCCCCGGCTGTAGAACCCGGGGACGGCCAGGCGGCTCAGATGGACGTGTTCATTGTCCTGCCGGGGCGGGGCATGGACTGGGGCATCGACGCGCAGCGGGTGCGCTCGATTGTCGCCGCCGCCGACTGGCTGGGGCCCGAGCCAGTGCGCTTCGAGGCGCTTTTTCAGCAGGCGATCACCGGGCTGCCGGAAGTCACCCAGGCCGGGCGGGACGGGGCGCGGCCGGGGCGAGATGGCACGCAGCCGGGGCGGGTGCTGCTGATCGACACCCGTTTCGGGCCGATGCCGATGATCGGGCACGGGCGGCTCTCGTTGCGGTCGGTGGAACGGAGCAGCATCCAGCCGCTGCCAAAGGTGTTGCGGCTGCACCAAAAAGAGGCGACGGGGGAGGGCGGGCTCTCTCCCTCAGGGGTGGTGCTGAGCGAGGGGCGGGCTCCGCTGGTGATCCTGTCAGTCGAGGCCCTGTGCCCATTGGGCCGCATCGAAGGGGCCCGGCGGGGCCTCAGCCCGGGCCGCGAATGAGCCGGGCGATACAGACCCGGGTGGTGGTGGTGGTGGTGGTGATCGTTGCGCTGCTGATGATCACCTGCGGGTTGCTGAAGGCGGTGCGCCCGCGGGCCGCGTGGGCCCAGGGGACGGCGCCGGCGCCGGAGGCGAACTGGCTGCTGCGCATCCTGGCCTATGACCGCAACTTGAAGCAGCGGGCCGGCGAGCAGGTGACCCTGGCCTTGGCCTACAGCGATGGAGATCCCGCCTCGGCGCGGGCCTGCGCGGAGCTTTTGCGGGAGATCCAGGCCATCCCCGGTCACGAGCAGGTGGCAACAATGCCGCTGCGGGTGCTTGTGGTGCCGCTTCTGGAAGTCGGGTCCTTCGCCGCCCGTTTGATCCAGGAGCGCGTGGCGGCGGTGTTCGTGTGCCCGGGGCTGTCTGGGCGGATCGGGCAGATTTCCTACATCGCCAGAAGGAGGCACATGCTGTCGATCTCGGGGAACGAGGAGGACCTTCGGGGCGGGGTGAGCATCGCCCTGCGAAAAAGGGACGATCGCCATTCCGTGGTGATCAACCTGCCCGCCTCGCGGGCGGAGGGGGCGGACCTCGACGCGGCGCTTCTGCGCGTGGCCGAGGTAATTCAGTAGACATGGGCAACTGGGAATGAGATTATGAGCTTGGGGCTACGCAATTTATCGCTTCGCGGGCGGCTGGTGTTGATCTCGGTCAGCGTGTGCGTGCTGGGCCTGTCGGCGGTCTTCTTTTATATATCCCGAGGCATCGAGCGCATGTCGCGGGGCTGGCTGGAGCGGCGCGCGGTGGGCATCGCGCGGGTGGTGTCCCACGCGGTGGCCTCGGGCCTGGAATTCGATGACGCCCGCAGTGCCCGGGAGTTCCTGTCGGGGCTGGCCAAAGAGCCGGAGGCCCTGTACGCGGTGGTCCATCGGAGCAACGGGACGGTGCTGGCCACCTGGCGGTCAGATCGGATGCCCCAGGTGGAGATTGGCGCGGTGCCCGAGGTAGTCGTCCGGTGGAGCGAGGACCAGTTGCGGGTGGACGCGCCGGTCCTGGCCCGGGGCGGGGCGGCGGGTACGCTCAGCGTCGGCTTCTCGTCGGCGGAGCTGGTGGCGGAGAAGCAGAAGAACCAGGTGCTGGTGGGGTCGATCTGCGTGCTGGTGGCGCTGGCCATCGCGCTGACCATCTTTCTGACGGGCACGCTTTTGGTGCGGCCGATCCGCGAGATGACCGCGGTGGCCCTGCGCATCGCCAACGGGGATCTTTCGCAGGAGCAACTGGTGGTGAAGAGCCGGGACGAGGTGGGGCAGATGGCCAACGCCTTCAACCAGGTGATCGCCGGGCTGCGGGCCATGGTGCACCAGGTGGGCGACACCTCGGTGCAACTGGCCAACGCCGCCAGCGAACTGCATGCGGCGGCGCAGGCCCAGGAAGCGGCGGCGGGGAAGCAGTCGGCGGGGGTGGAGGAGGTCAGCCGGACGATGCAGTCCCTGCTGGAAAGCGCATCCCACATCGCCGAGTCGGCGCAGGGGGTGCTGGCCAACGCACAGCGGACCAAGGAGACGGCGGACCTGACCTCGGGGCGCATCGCCGAGCTTTCGGTGCACACCAATCGGATAGCGGAGCTTCTGGAAGTCATCCGGGACATCGCCGATCGCAGTGACCTTTTGGCCCTGAACGCCTCCCTGGAGGCGACCCGGGCGGGAGAGGCCGGGCGGGCGTTCTCGCTGGTGGCCGGGGAGATGCGGCGGCTGGCAGAACGTGTGACGGCTTCGGTGCAGGATGTAAAGTCGCTGGTGGCGGACGTGCGGGCCTCGGGGGCCTCGACGGTACTGGCGACCGAGGAGGGACGCAAGCTGACGGAAGGGACCACCGAGTCTGCGCGGCAGATCACCGTGGTGACGCAGCAGCAGCGGACGGGGACCGAGCAGGTCTCCCTGAGCATGCTGCACATTTCGTCGCTGCTGACGCAATTCGTGACCGCCGCGCAGCAGACGCGCACCTCGGCGGGCACGCTGAAGACCCACGCCGACCGCCTGTCCGAAGTGGTGGGCCGGTTCCGCCTGGTCCAGGGGGAAGCCGAGCCAAAAGATCGGCACCGGGGGGCGGCGTGAACCGGCGGGAGGCACTGATTGGCCGCTTTCGCGCGGCGGCCCTTTCCCGGTTGCGCCGGGTCTCGGTGTCGCTGATCGAGATGGAGGAGGGCCGGGGCACACAGGAGCAGATGCAGGAGGTTGCGCGGGAGCTGCATACGATCAAGGGCGAGTCGCGCATGCTGGGCTTCGGCGACATCAGCGACGCGATACACCGAGCGGAGGAGCGGCTGGCGGATCGGCCCGGGGGGCTGCCGGCCATAGAGGCTTGCGTGCTGGTGGCGGCGGAGCTGGAAGTGGTGGCGCGGGGTCTGCGGGGGGAGTTCGCCGATGAGATGGAGCAGCGGGCCGCCCTTCTGGGGGGGGCAGCAGAGGAAAAGGAGGCGGCAGCGGGATTGGGGTGCGTCAAATCGCCGCCCCCGGTGGCTTCGACGGGGGAGGCCGGCGAGGCTGAAGCCGGCGAGCGGCGCGAAAATCGAGGGGGCGCGGTGGCCAGCGACCGCTGGGTGCAGATCAACGCGGCCCGGGTGGACGATCTGTGCGAGCGGGTCTCGGCGTTCTCGGCGGAGTTGCGTTCGATGGGCAATCGCTTGCGCAGCACGCCGGGCCGGTCGTGGTCGTCGTCGCTGTCGGATGCCCGCTCGCAGCGGACCTGCTTCGAGGAATACGAGCGTTGCCTGTCCCTTTTGGAGGACATCAGCAGCGCCGCCTGGTCCCTGCGCCTGGTCCCGGTTGCGCCCATGTTGACCGAGCTTTTGAAACATGCCCGCGAGCTGGCGCACGAGCAGAACAAGCGGGTGCGGGTGGTGGTCCGGGGCGGCGACGTGGAGATCGAGCGGAGCATCCTCGACAGCTTGTGGGAACCGCTCCTGCATCTGGTGCGCAACGCGGTGGACCACGGGCTGGAAGAGCCCCAGGCCCGGGAGGACAAGGGCCCCGAGGGGATGTTGACGCTGGCCGCCGAGGCGATCGGGCACAACATCGCCATCACCATCGCCGATGATGGCCGCGGGGTGCAGCCGGAGCGGGTGCTGGCGGTGGCGGTGCGGCGGGGGCTGGTCTCGCCGCAGGCCGCCTTGTCGCTTTCGGAACGGGAGGTGGTGGATCTGCTTTTCACCCACGGGTTCTCGACCTGCGACGAGGCCGGCGACCTGTCGGGGCGGGGCGTGGGGCTGGACGCGGTGCGCGACACCATCGAGGGCCTGGGCGGCGCGGTGGCGCTGTCCAGCCAGCCTGGCAAGGGGACCCGGTTTTCGCTGACCGTGCCGGCGACCATCACCCGGGAGCGGGCCATCGTGGTGGACTGCGAGGGGCTGATCTACGGCATCCCGTCGCGTCAGGTGCTGGAGGTATCGCTTTTGGCGGATGCGCGGGTCGAGTTGGTGGTGGGCGGGAGGATCATGCGCTATCGGGAGGAGGCGGTGCCGCTGCGCTCGTTGCAGGGGGCGATCACCGGCACGGCGGCGGGTCGGGAGCCGTGGGTGCTGATGGTAGAGCTAGGTGCCCGACGCTTCGCCTTCGCGGTGCCGTCGCTCCTGGGGGAGCACGATCTTTTGCGCCAGCCGGCCGACGCGCTGCTTTTGCGCATGGGGCACATCGGCGGCAGCGCGATGCTGGATGACGGGCGGCTGGTGCTGATCCTGGCGGCGGCGGGACTCTTGCGCAAGACCGAAGGGCGCACCGCCTGGTCCCGGCCGGCGGTGGTGAAACGGCAGCGGGTGCTGGTGGTGGATGACTCGCCGATCATCCGCGACATCGTCAGCCAGCTTCTGACCCGCGCGGGGCTGGAGGTGCAGTCGGCGCCAGAGGGGCGATCGGCGCTGGCGATTTTGCATGAGCGGACGCCGGACGTGGTGTTGCTCGACGTGGACATGCCGGGAATGAACGGGTTCGAGCTTCTGGAGTGCATCCGCGGCGAGGGACGGGACCTGCCGGTGATCATGTTCACGACGCGGTTCTCGCCCGATGACCAGACCCGGGCGGCCAGCCTGGGGGCCGATGCCTACCTGGTGAAGTCACAGTTTCAGGAGGCGACCCTGGTAGAGACGGTGCGGCGCTTCGCCCGCCAGGCGGCCTGACGGTGAAGGAGGCAATCTCATGGCTCTTGCGGGACGTGGCCCGGTGGACCGGGATCGACCTGTCGCGGGACGCCCGGGATGGGGCGCTTATGCGCTTCATCGATCGGCGGGTGAGGGTGCTGGGTTTGCCATCCGCGCGGGCGTACGTCGTCGAGCGCCTGTCGCGGCCGGGGGACCCCGAGGTGCGGCTGCTGCTTTCCGACATCACCGTCAACCACACGTGGTTTTATCGCGACCCGGCGCAGATGGAGCAGATCGCCGCGGTGCTCTCCAAGCCGAGCGGCACGGGGAAGCCGGCCATGCGGATCTGGGTCCCGGGGTGCGCCACCGGGGAAGATGCGTACACCGTGGCCATGTTGGGCATCGCAGCGGGATGCCCGGTGGCGGTGCTGGGCACGGACCTCAGCGAGCGGGCCATCGCCCACGCCCTTTTGGGTCGCTACCATGAGGACGATGCCCGGGAGGTGCCGGCGGGGCTGCGGGAGCATCTGGTGGGGGTGGATGTTTCGGCGGGGCCGGTGCCGGCGGGGCGATGCGTGGAGGTGACGCCGGCGCTTCGCCGCGACGTGCGTTTCCAGCAACACAACCTGCTGGATGCGCCGCCTCCGGGGCCGGGGTTCCATCTGATCCTGTGCCGCAACGTGCTGATCTATTTTGGCCAGGACCAGGTGCAGGCGACGGTCGAGCGCCTGGGGCGGGCGCTTTTGCCTGGGGGGTGGCTCTTTCTGGGGGCCGGCGAGGTCCTTCGGGCGGTGCCGCGGCAGATGGAATGGGTCGCCCTTTTGGGGCGCTACGCCCTGCGTCGCCTGGGGGAGGCGCCGCCTCCCGCGGCCGCGCCGGCCGACGCAAAGCCCGCCGTGCCACTGGTTTGCCCGACGTCCGCCCCCGCGCCGTTCTTTGATAGCGCGCCGTGCATCGACGATCTGCTGGCCGCGGCCCATGAACACTTCGGCGCCGGAGCCTACGCCGCCGCCCTGGTGGGGTATGGCGAGGTCCTCACCTTTTACCCGGCCCGCGTCGAGGCCTTGCTCTTCAGCGGCATCGCCCACCACCTGCTCGGCAACCCATCCTCCGCCGAACCTTTGCTGAAGGGGGCGCTGGCCGTGGACCCGGACCTGTGGCCCGCGGCCTTCTATCTGGCCCGCATTTACGATCAGATCGGCAAGTCGGCGGCGGCGCAGCGGGCCTACCAGCGGGTGGTCGAGTGCGGCCATCGCGCGCTCTCGCTGGGCGGCCCCGGCACCATCGCCTCTGACCTGGAGGCATGGCGGCGGGACATCGTGGCGGCGGCGCAGCAGCGTCTGCACGGCGGGGGCGGCCGATTCAGCCCAACCACATACGGAGAAATCACATGAGCGAGCTCAAGCCCAAGATCCTGGTTGTCGATGACAGTGATATCGTCCGCGAGATGCTTACCCTGACGCTGGAAGAGCACGGCTACCAGGTCACCAGTATGGGGAGCCCCCTGGGGTTTAGCAATATGTTGCGCAAGCTGCAACCCGATCTGGTGCTGATGGACGTCTCCATGCCGGCCCTGCAGGGAGACAAGCTGGTCGAGCTGGCCCTGCGCAACAAGCCCTCCGGCTGCACCATTTTGCTTCACTCCGATCGCCCCGAAATCGAGCTGGCGGGTTTGGCGCAACAGTGCGGCGCCCGGGGCTACATCCGCAAGACCGGCAACGTAGCGGAGCTTCTGCGCTGCGTGGAAAAGTACCTTCAGCTGTGACGCGCCGCCGCCCGCCCGCGTCGGCCCCCGGGGCCCCCGGGCCTCCCGTGTTCGGGGGCCCGCGGCTCCGGCTTTTTTGCCGGCTGGTCTCCGCTCAACTTCGGGTGGGACCGCGGCCCCGTGCCGGCCACCATGCAAGCCCGGGGGATCTCCAGCAAAAACCGGCTGGCCGGGTTCATCTGCATCTGCCCATAAAGCATCCGCATCTCGGCCCGGGTCAGGATCAGCCGCTCCCGGGTCCGGGTGATGGCGACGTAGGCCAGCCGCCGCTCCTCGTCCAGCCGATCGGCTTGCGTCTCGCCCCCTCGCGAGGGCCAGCGCAGCGATGGAAAGAGCCCATCTTCCATGCCGGTGACGAAGACCACCGGGAACTCCAGGCCTTTGGCCGCGTGGATCGTCATCAGCGCCACGCCCCGCGGGTTCACATCCGTCGTCGATTCCAGCGACACCATCTCCAGGTAGGATTGCAAGGTCAGCGGCTCGCCCAACGCCTCGCCCCGCGCCGCCTGCTCGCGGATCGACCCGAGAAGTTCGAGCACGTTTTGCTCGCGGCTTTCGGCTTCCGGTGTCGCCTCCGCCCGCAGCCGTTCCAGGTAGCCCGTCTTGTGGACCACCGCCTCCGCCAGAAGCGGCAGCGGCAGCTCCAGCGCCAGCCGCCGCAGATCCTGCAAGAGCAAAAGGAACGCCGCCAGCCGTTTTTTCGGCCCGGCCCCCACCTCCCCGTCGCTCTGCACGACGATCATCAGGCTCTGGAAAAGACTGATCCCGGCCAGCTTTGACCGCGCCTCCAGCTTGGCCATCGTGCCATCCCCGATGCCCCGGGGCGGCACGTTGATCACCCGCGAGAACGACATCTCTTCAGCCGGGTTATTGCACAGACGCAGGTACGAGAGCACATCCTTCACCTCCGCCCGATCGTAGAAGCGCATCCCCCCGACCACCGTGTAGGGCAGCTTGACCTCCCGCAGCGCCTCCTCGATCACCCGGGACTGCGCATTGGTCCGGTACAGCACCCCGAAGTCCCGCGCCTCGCGCCCCTCGGTCTTCATCAGGTGCTCGATGGAGGCCACCACGAAATGGGCCTCCCGGCGCTCAGTTTGCGCCAAATGCAGGACCAGCGGGCAGCCGCCCTGCCGCTCGGTGAACAGACGCTTGCCCCGGCGCCGCTGGTTCTTTTCGATGATCGCGTTGGCGGCGTCCAGCACCAGTTGCGGCGAGCGATAGTTTTGCTCCAGCTTGACGGCCTTGGCATCCGGCCAGTTTTTTTCGAACTCCAGCAAGTTGCGCGCGTCCGCCCCGCGCCACCCGTAGATCGCCTGGTCGTCATCCCCCACCACCGTGAGCTGCCGGTGCGTCCCGGCCAGCCGCACCAGCAACTGATACTGCACCTGGTTCACGTCCTGGAACTCGTCCACCAGCACATGCTCGAAGCGCCGCGACAGGCGATCGGCGATCTCCTGATCTTTTTTGCACAGCAACAACGGCATGAGCAAAAGATCGCCGAAATCCACCGCCTGAAGCTCCCCCAGGCGCCGCTGGTAGATGCCGTACAACCCCTTGACCAGCCGCCCGAATGCATCGCTTGGCGAAAACGTCTCCGGCGTCTCCCCGCGGTTTTTGGCCTGATCGATCGCGCTCAGCACCGACCGCGGTGTCGCGTCGTACTCGCTCAACCCCTGGTCTTTCAGGATCTTCTTGCACAGCGACATCTGGTCGCCATCGTCGAAGATCAGAAAATTCTTCGACAGCCCCGCCCGCTCCGCGTACATCCGCAAGATCCGCGCGCAGGTCGCATGGAACGTCCCGATCCATGCCCCGCGGTACACATCCCCCAAAAGCTTGCCCGTCCGCTCGCGCATCTCCCCAGCCGCCTTGTTGGTGAAGGTGACCGCCAGCACCCGCGACGGGTCCGCGCCCCGATGGATCAGCTCCGCCATGCGGTGGGTGATGACCCGGGTCTTGCCCGATCCCGCGCCCGCCAGCACCAAGAGCGGCCCCCCCTCGTGAAGCACCGCCTCGCGCTGCGCCGGGTTCAATTCATCATGGAGTCGCATGGGCATCCGCATCGGCAAAGGCATGCAAGGTTATTGCGCACCGATCGCCCCCCCGCAAGGGCGAAAGCGTTATGATCCCCCGGCGTCCCAGGCCAAAAACCCGCGCAACCTGGAGATTCCCATGGACTTCGCCATCCCCGAAAGAATGCAGGCCATCCTCGGCACCATCGACGAATTCATGCGCACCGAGGTCTACCCCCGGGAGCGCTCCCTTGCCGAGCGCGGCTTTTTCGCCGTCGAGCCCGAACTCAAGCTCCTGCGCGGCAAGGTCAAGCACCTGCACCTGTGGGCCCCGCAGGCCCCCAAGGAGATCGGCGGCATGGGCCTGTCCCTCGTCGAGCACGGCCTGGTCAGCGAGGCGTTGGGCAAAAGTCCCATGGGCCACTACCTCTTTGGCTGCCAGGCCCCCGACGCCGGCAACATCGAGATCCTGCACAAGTTCGGCACCGACGATCAGAAGGCGCGCTACCTTCAGCCCCTTGTGGCCGGCGACATCCGATCCTGCTTCTCCATGACCGAGCCCGAGAGCCCGGGCAGCAACCCCACCCAGCTTCAGTGCACCGCCAAAAAAGACGGCGCCGACTACGTCATCAACGGCCGCAAATGGTTCACCTCCTCCGCCGACGGCGCCGCCTTCGCCATCGTCATGGCCGTCACCCACCCCGAGGCGCCCCCCCACCTGCGCGCCAGCCAGATCATCGTCCCCACCAGCACCCCCGGCTTCATCCACGTCCGCAACATCCCCGTCATGGGCCACACCGGCGAGGGCTACACCAGCCACTCCGAGATCGTCTATCAGGAGTGCCGCGTCCCGCAGAAAAATCTCCTGGGCGCCGAGGGCACCGGCTTCCTCATCGCCCAGGAGCGCCTGGGCCCCGGGCGCATCCACCACTGCATGCGCTGGATCGGCATCTGCGAGCGCGCCTTCGATCTCATGTGCCGCCGCGCCGTCTCCCGCAAGATCGACGGCGACAAACCCCTGGCTTCCAAGCAGCTTATTCAATCCTACATCTCCGAGAGCCGCGCCCGCATCAACGCCGCTCGTCTTTTGGTCTTGCACACCGCCTGGAAGATCGACCACCACGGCTTCCACGATGCCCAGGAGGACGTGTCGCTGATCAAATTCTTCGTCGCCGATGTCCTTATGTCCGTGGTCGACCGCGCCATCCAGGTCCACGGCGCCCTGGGCATCACCGACGACACCATCCTGGCCTACTTCTACACCCAGGAGCGCGGCGCTCGGATCTACGACGGCCCCGACGAAGTCCACAAGATCGCCGCCGCCAAGCGCATCCTGCGCCGCTATCAGGAGGGGTAGCCCATGCCCGAATACCCGCCCTCGCCGGAGCGCCAGCCCTCGCCGGAGCGCCAGCCCTCGCCGGAGCGTCAGCCCTCGCCGGAGCGTCAGCCCTCGCCGGAGCGCCAGCCCTCGCCGGAGCGCCAGCCCTCGCCGGAGCGCCAGCCCTCGCCGGAGCGTCAGCCCTCGCCGGAGCGACTGGCCGACCGCGGCGATCTGATTGATTCCACCCGGCCGCCGCGCCCCGGCGAGGAACTCGACCTGGCCGTGCTGGGGCCCTACCTGCGCGACCGCCTGGGCCTTGCCGGCGACCTCCAGTGTACCCAGTTCCCCGGCGGCCACTCCAACCTGACCTACCTCATCCGCGCCACTGCGCCAGACGGCGACGGCGACGGCGACCGCGAGGTGGTCCTGCGCCGCCCGCCCTTCGGTTCCAAGGTCCGCACCGCCCACGACATGGGACGCGAGCATCGCATCCTTTCGCACCTGTCGCCGGTCTACCCCCGGGCCCCCCGGCCGCTGCTCTATTGTGAGGACGAGTCCCTCATCGGCGCCAAGTTCTACATCATGGAACGCCTGCGCGGCGTCGTCCTGCGCCGCGAACTTCCGCAAAACCTCGATCTGGGTCCCGCCACCGCCACCCGTCTGTGCGAGTCCGCCGTGGACACCCTGGCCGAGCTGCACGCCATCGACTACCCGGCCATCGGCCTTCCGACTTCGGCCGCCCCGACGGCTTCGTCGAGCGCCAGGTCACCGGCTGGACCGAACGCTACCACGGCAGCAAGACCGACGACATCCCACAGATCGAGCAGGTCGCCGCCTGGCTGCGCGCCCACATCCCCCCCTCGCCGCCCGCGACCCTCATCCACAACGACTACAAGTTCGACAACCTGATCCTCGACCCCGCCGACCTGCCAAACATCCTCGGCATCCTCGACTGGGAGATGTCCACCGTCGGCGACCCCCTGATGGATGTGGGCACCGCCTTGTGCTATTGGGTCGAACATTCCGACCCCGAGCCGCTGAAAGCGGTGCGCTTCGGCCCTACCCCTCTTCCCGGCATGTTCACCCGGCGGCAATTCGCCGCGCGCTACGCCGAAAAGAGCGGCCGCGACCTGAGCCACGTGGTTTTTTACTACTGCTTCGGCCTCTTCAAGACCGCCGTGGTGGCCCAGCAAATCTACTACCGATTTCGCCAGGGACTGACAAAAGACCCGCGCTTCGGCGCCTTTCTTTCCGCCGTGCGCATCATGGCCACGCAAGCCGCCGCCTACCTGGACCGACCCAGCTTGTGACGCGGCGCCTTGGCTGCCTGCTGGGGGGGGAA
>JBBRLA010000089.1:0-18376 GCA_038231615.1 Polyangia bacterium
AATATGTCAACTGAAAATTGGCCGGACCTGTATGGCCGGTGCGTAGCTGAGGGTCGAGAGGTGGGTTATTCGTCCTAACCTCAGAAGGCGCGGCCGCTTTTCCTGCGGGCGAGCGCCATCTGTTCCCCCGGGCAGCACGGGATCTGCGAGTCGGGGCAGAGGGAGCGGATCGACGGGCTGCTATCGAGACAGCTTTCGGGCCGACACTGAGTTGGGATAGGGTCTCTGGCATGTCGATGAGAGCGGATCGGGGCCGGACGACCGGAGCGGGGCATGACGCGGCCGGCGGGGGAGACCGGCGTGGTGGCGTCGCTCTTCCTGGGCTACGTCGGGATCTACCTGTGCCGCAAGAACCTGGCCGTGCGATGCCGCTCTTGCAGGATCGTCGACGCGGTAGGCTACGTCGGCGGCATCCTGGCCGGCGAGGTGCTGGGGCGGCTCCTGGACCTGGGCGGCTATGGGCTCGGCTTCCGCTGTCTCTCCGCGGTCACCGTGGTGGCCGCGCTGATGTCCTGGGTTTGCGATCCTCTCCTCGATAGGGCCGCCCCCTCCTCGATTGTGCTACATAAGAGATAGAACGAGATCATGCCAGCACGCGATGCTTATCATGGGCCGTCAAGAACGCGCTCGTCAAGGATGGATGGACCATCACACATGACCCCCTTCATCTCCGGCTCCAGGGCGGCAGTCGCAATCTCTATATCGATCTGGGCGCCGAACGGCTGATCGGCGCGGAGCGCGGCACTCAAAAGATAGCGGTCGAGATCAAGGGGTTCGCCGGTCCTTCCGACGTCCGAGAACTGGAAGAGGCCGTCGGCCAGTTCGTGGTCTATGCGAGGCTGCTGCGGCGATATCAGCCGGAGAGGATCTTGTATCTCGCCGTTCCGGAGTTCGCCTGGCGCGGCATCTTCGCCGAAGAAATCGGCCAGGTGCTCCTGGACGACTCCACGCTGCGTGTCGTGGCTTTCGACCCCGACGAGGAGGCAATCGTACAATGGACGTCCTGACTTCTTACCGTGACGCGCTCCTGCGAACGCTGAACGACTACGCCCGTATCCCCAATGCCCAGGGCGAGATTCGCAGCGAGGTGATTTGCGACCTGAAGAACGATCACTACCTGCTGGTGCAGGTCGGCTGGGATGGCGGGTACCGCGTACACGGTACGCTGATCCACGTGGACGTGATCGACGGGAAGCTGTGGATCCAGTACGACGGGACCGAACAGGGAATCGCCGGAGACCTGGTCGCCGCAGGGGTGCCCAAGGACAAGATCGTGCTCGGCTTCCGCCCGCCACAGGCCCGCAAATACACCGAATTCGCCGCTGCGTGATTCATCGAAAGAGCTTATGAAATTCTAGATTAGTGGCCATTCGCTCCATGTCAAGCATGCTGCCCTCGCATGAGTCATTCGTTCAGTGGATCGGGATTTCCTCAGCGGGCCACTAGGCCCGCGCGGCCCGGCTGGCGAAGCCGATCTGGGTGGGCGGGCCGGGCTGGACCTGCAGGGCGGCGGTGTCCTGCTGGACGCGGAGGTGGTGGCGCAGGCGGCCAACCACCAGATCGAGGGCCACTTGGTTCTCGCCACCCTCGGGGATGATGAGGTCCGCCCAGCGTTTGGAGGGCTCGACAAACTGGAGGTGCATCGGCCGGACGGTCTTGTAGTACTGCTCGCGCACCGACTGGAAGGTGCGCCCGCGCTGTTCCAGATCGCGACGAATGCGCCTGAACACCCGGATGTCCGCGTCAGTGTCGACGAAGATCTTGATGTCCAGCAGGTCGCGCACCTCGCGCTCGACGAAGATCAGGATGCCCTCGACGATGACGAAGGGGGTCGGCTCGACGTGGCGGCGAACTGGGAGGCGGGCGTGGGATTTGAAGTCGTAGGCCGGGACATCGACGGGATGGCCGCTCTTAATGGCCTGGAGGTGCTGCACCAGCAGGCCGGTGTCCAGGGAGTCGGGGTGATCGAAGTTGAGCTGCTCCCGCTGGGCCAGGCTCAGGTCGGGTCGGTCCCGGTAGTAGCTATCGTGGTCGATGACGGCGACAGTGCCCCGAGGCAAGCCCTCGGCGATCTTGGCAGCGACGGTGGATTTGCCCGAGCCGGTGCCGCCGGCGACTCCTACCAAAAGCGGGTTCACGGGCTGGACATTAACACAACCCGCCGCAAATGCTATCTTCGCGCTGGGTCAGCAGGCAGCCGATCCCCTGTCGAGCAATCACCGCGGCGCTTCGCGAGCTATCACCGCGGCGCTTCGCGCTTGGCGCGCTCAGGATGACGGAATCACCCGGATGAACAGCTCCTCGAGCTGCTTTTTGCCCACCTCGGTGGGGCAGTCGGTCATCGGGTCAGTGCCGTGCTGGGTCTTTGGGAAGGCGATGACATCGCGCAGGGAGTCGGCGCCGCATAGGAGCATGGACAGCCGGTCCACCCCCAGGGCGATGCCGCCGTGAGGCGGGGGGCCGTGGCGGAAGGCGTCCAGGAGGAAGCCGAACTTGGCACGGAAGTCCTCTTCGGAAAGGCCGAGGGCGGCGAAGACCTGAGACTGGACCTCCCGGTCGTGGATGCGGATGGAGCCGCCGCCAATCTCGTTGCCGTTGAGCACCAGATCGTAGGCCCGCGCCCGGACCTCGTCGGGGGCGGTCGCAAGGAGCGGCAGGTGCTCCGGCCGGGGCGAGGTGAAGGGGTGGTGGGCGGCGACAAGCTGGCCGTGCTCGTTGCGTTCGAACATGGGGAAGTCGGTGACCCAGAGGAAGCGCCAGGTCCCGCTGACAGAAAGCACCAGCTTCTTGCCCATGTGGTGGCGCAGGGCGCTGAGCACGGTGTTGACCACCTTGGGCCGGCCGAACTGGAAGAGCAGAAGATCGCCCGGCTGGCCGCCCACGGCGTGGTTCACCGCCAGGCGCAACTCGGGGGTGATGACCTTGGCGAAGGGCGACTGGGTCCAGCCTGCGTCGGCCCCGGCACCCGCGGGATCGAGGCGGGCCGAACCCAGGCCGGTGGCGCCCATGCCCTTGACCACGTCCTCCAGCTTTTTGACCTCGGTGTTGGAGAGCTTGGCGGCGTGGGCCGCGGGGATGCGCAGGAGCTTCACGATGCCCTGGTCGGCGACTGTCTTGTGGAACAGGGGCACGCCGCCTCCGCCGTGGGTGGTAACCAGGGCGGTGATGTCGGCCAGTTCCAGGGGGTTGCGCAGGTCGGGCTTGTCCTCGCCGAAGCGGGCCATGGCCTCGGTGTAGGGCATGCGCGGAAAGGGCAAAGGGAGGGTGACGCCCAGGGTCTCTTGCCAGATCTGCGCCACCAGGCTCTCGGTTATGGCCTGGATGTCGTCCTCGTTGATGAAGGACATCTCCACGTCGATCTGGGTGAACTCGGGCTGCCGGTCCATGCGCAGGTCCTCGTCGCGGAAGCAGCGCACGATCTGGAAGTAGCGGTCCATGCCGGCGACCATGAAGAGCTGCTTGAAGATCTGCGGCGACTCGGCCAGGGCGTAGAAGCGGCCGGGATTCAGGCGCGAGGGCACCAGGAAGTTGCGAGCACCGCCGGGGGTGTACTTGACCATGAACGGGGTCTCGATTTCGAGGAAGCCGTTTTTGTGGAAGTAGTCGCGGGTGGCGCGATAGAGCTGGCTGCGCAACTGGAAGTTCCGCTGTAGCACCGGGCGGCGCAGGTCCAGATAGCGGTGCTTTAGGCGGATCTCCTCGCGGGTCTCGACGTCGTCCTCGATCTGGAAGGGCGGGGTGTCGGAGCGGGAGAAGATCTGTAGGGCGGTGGCCTCGATCTCGATCTGGCCGGTCGGCAGCTTCGGGTTGGCCTGGCCGCCCGAGGCGGTACGCAGGCGGACCCGCCCGGCGATGCCGATGCAGAATTCGGAGCGCAGGCTGTCCGCGGTGGTGTGGGCCGTGGCGTCGATGTCGGGACCGAAGACGACCTGGGTCAGGCCGCTGCGATCGCGCAGGTCGATGAAGATGCGACCGCCGAGGTCCCGGCGGACCTTCACCCAGCCAAAGAGGACGACCTGCTTGGTGTCGTCGGTGGCCCGGAGATCGCCGCAGTAATGAGTACGTTTGATATTGTTCTTCGTATTGTCGAGGAAGATGGACATGGAGGGCAGTGTAGCAGCGCCGGGCGGCAGTATCTATACGGCTGGGGCCCGGGGTCTGAGAAGAAGCGAGAGAAGCGGAAAAAGCACGAAAAGACGATGGACCAAAGAGATTTCGGATTTCAGTCGGGGCGAGAGGATTTGAACCTCCGACTTTACGGTCCCGAACCGTACGCGCTACCAGGCTGCGCTACGCCCCGTTCAGAGTTTGATAGGTCGCCAAGTTCGTACCTACCTAATCCGACTTGGCCTTATCTGTCAATAGCTTTGTTTGCGCGGACGGGGGAATCCGCTCGGCGCGAAGTCGCGGCGGGCATGCTATTCTAAATCGATGGACTGCGGCGCCTTCGCGGTCGGGAGCATCGGTTGTACGCGGTGAAGCCAATGGAGACGAATGCCTTCGCATCGCCCTGAGTCGCCCCCATTCGAAGGCGCCCCGCTCAGCGGACTGGACATGGACGATGAGGCGGACGATGAGGGGGATGACCGGCCGGCGGCGTTGGCCGGGGCGGTGGCCAGGGGACTGAATTCTCAACCGCGGCGACCGCGACGACCGCCCCCACTGGCGCCGACAGGAGACCCGTTCAGCGATACCGCGACCAAGGTGGCCCGCTATCCCGCCCCGCCCGATCCGGCGCCGGTGAAGATGACCCTGGATGTCGGCACCGTCGATGCCAGCGTGACCCATCAGGCCAAGGGGGCCCTGGATGTACCTGTCCGGCGGGAAAAATCGGATCGTCAGGAGCCGACCATTTCGGTCGATTCGGACCTGCTGCAAGAGAACCCGGACGACACCCTCCTTTCTTCCCCCCTGGCGTCGGCGGCGACGTTCATCACCGTCCTGTCTCCCGATTCCACGCTCCTGCTCTCGATGTCGTCCCCCAAGGCGGCGGCCTCGCCCAGGGCGCCGAGCGTCCCCCGGGAATCGGCGCAGGAGCCCACCCGGGTGGTCTCGCTGCTGAAGCTGGCTGAACTGGACGAGCCAAGGTCGCGCAAGACCCGCGCCCAGCAGCAAATCGCGATCGACGAGCCGACGCTGCCGCCCGCCGAGCCGGCGGAGACGATCCAGGGGAAGCAGAAGAAAAAGAAGAAACCCATCCTTCAGGTCAAGGCCAAGAGCAAGGCCAAGCCCTCTCCCGTCGATCCCGAGCGGTTGCGGGTGCAACAGGAGGCGACGGAGCGCAAGGACGCCGAGGAGAAGTCCGGGCTGCACCGCTTCTTCGAGCGATCCGGTCTGTACCCCCTCGCCGGGCCCGCCCAGAGTCTGGGCGGACCCACGCCGGAAGCCACGATGATCGGCCGCTTCCTCGGGCTGGTGGGGCTGGCGCACGACGAGCGGCCTGGCAGCAAGGAGGACCCGGTCCAGCTGGCCTGGGAGGTCGTCCAGAAAGCGGCGTTCCTCGACGGATTGAACCCGCAGTTCCTGGATGACGCCATCCGCACCGGCGATCTGAAGCTGGTCCGCGCGGGGCGGGACGTCCTCCTTGACACCGAGGGACGGGCACTGCTGGTCCGCGAAGGGCAGGTGGCGCTGGCCCGCTTCAGGCCGGAGGTGCTGGAGAAGGAACGCCGGGCCCAGCGGGCCTACCGCCCCGGGGACAAGAAAGCGGAGAAGCGCGAGCACAAGCGGCGACAGGAGGCCGGGCCGCTCATCCGCATGTGCGAGACCAACCTGGCGCTTTTCTCTGAAGGGGACCTGATCGGCCTGGAGTCGGGCGGCCACATGACCGACGCGGCGGTCTACGCGGTCACACCGGTCAAGCTGCTGAGCATTTCCCGCGCCCGCCTGGAGTCCTGGCGCCGCACCTACCAGTTCTTCGGCGATCGCCTGCGCCGCGCCGCCGAGGCGGCCCGCAGGCGCATCGACGCCAACTCCGGGGCGCGCAGCCTGGTAGCAGACTTCTTCGTGCGCCACGGACTCTCGGTGGCCATGTCGCTGCGGGTGCGCGAACTGGACAAGTGCATCGAATGCTATGAGTGCGAGAAGGCCTGCGAGGAGCGCTACGGAGTCAAGCGCCTTTCGCTGAATGGCAAGGTCCTGGGGGCCCTCGACTTTGTCGACTGCTGCCACACCTGCGTGGACCAGCGCTGCATCGACCCCTGCGCCTTCGACGCCATCCGGTTCGACACGGAAAAGAAAGAGGTCCTCATTGTCGAGGAGGCGTGTACCGGCTGTACCCTGTGCGCGGTGGCCTGTCCCTACGACGCCATCGAGATGTGCGAGATGGAGGAGCGACCCCTCCTGCGCCTGCGCCTGGATCGCGAGGGCAAGCTGGGGTTTGGCGAGGGCAAGCAACGCAAGGCCAAGCTGCGCCGCATCGCCAGCAAGTGCGATCACTGCGTCAGCTACGAGGATCAGGCGTGCATCAGCGCCTGTCCCACCGGCGCCCTTCTGGAGATCCCCCCCGAGGCGGCCTTCACCGAGCGCACCGAGAGCCTGGCCGACGCGGCCCGGGGCGGCTTTGACCACACCGCCATGGTCGACGCCGCGCAGCTCTTCAACCCGAAGAAGTTCATCGACGGCCTTCACAGCGACGACGACAAGGGGCGCTCCGTCGAGAACCGCCTGAAGATCGGCTGGATGTGGGTGGTGGGCCTGCTCTCCTTCCTGCTCTGCTTCACCGAGATCGCCCTGCGCAAGTTCTGGCCGGGGCTCTCGCTGCTCTTCTACCAGCAGACGCTGGTCGAGGGGCTGGACCCCGACGTGGCGATGCAGAACATCGACTTCCGCCCCGGCAGCGACTACGCAGTCTGGCTCGGCTGGATCGGCACGGTGGTGATGTTCTCCTCGATGTTCTACTCCGCCCGGAAGTGGCTTCCGGGGTTGAAGCGGCTCGGTTCGCAGCGGGGCTGGTTCGATTACCACGTCTGGGCGGGCACCATCGGCCCGCTCTTCATCCTTCTGCATACTGCCGCCAAGCTGGACAACTGGGTGTCGATCGCCGTCTGGTCGATGGTGGCCACCGCCCTTTCGGGCCTGGTCGGTCGCTACGTGTCGACGGAACTGCCCGACCTGGCTTCCCAGGCATCCCTGCATGTCCTCGACCTGGACCGGCAACTGGCCGAGCTGCGCAATCGCCACGCCGGCGTCGCCGTCGCCGATCGCTACTACTCGACGATGCGCAAGCGTTTCGCCCGGGTGCTGGACCCGGACCTGTCGACGTTCCGCGCGGGAGGGGCGGCGCTGATGATGCTGGCCCGGGACGAGCTGGCGCGCATCCTGCGCGTGCCCCTGCTCCGGCTGCGCCTCACGGGCATCAAGGATGGCGCGGCCCGGGTGCAGGTGGCCCGCCTGACCAGCGACCTGGTGCTGTCGGAGCGCAGGCGCGTGCTCCTGCCGCGTATCGAGCCGGTGTTTCGCGAGTGGAAGACGATTCACGTGCCCTTCGCAGTGGTGCTCTCGGCACTCTCGGCGATCCACATCACCATCGAGCTTTTGCGCTAGAAGCGCGGCGACCAGAACTCGCTGCTGGAACTGCGGCGGGAAGACTTCGGGGCCGGCGGCCGGCTGGAGGCGGCCATGGGGACCGCCTGATCGACTTTCGCCTCCGGGTTGGTCTCGGGTTTCGTTTCCGGCTTTGTCTGCGTCGGCGGCTCCGGCGCGAACTTGACGGTCTCGGTCCCGGCGGTGCGATGGTACCCGGCCAGGCAGTAGCCCTGGGCGAAGAGATGATCCGCGTCGGGCCAGGCGAGTTCCGGGTGCCGGGCCCCTTCGCAGCTCCGGTTCTCCGGGCTCAGGGTGACCTGCCGGCGGGCGGCGGTGACAATGTCCGCCACCATCAAGGCCCCCTCGGGGCCGTCGGCACCGACATAGGCCACGTGCTTGCCGTCCACCGAGAGCGCGTAGGTCGCGGCCTCGCCGTTGAAGGTCAGCTGGCGCAGCCGGATCTCGGGACGCTCATCGACGATCTCGGCGGTCAGGAGCCAGCCGCGGTCCTCTCCGGCGCGGACATGGCACAACAGGCGGTCTTCGAACCCGAAGCGGCACTCCGCCAGTTGCTCGCTGGCCTGGGTGACCGGCCGGACATTGTTCGCCTTCTTGCTCCCGCCGAGCATCACCTCTACCTGCAGCGCCGGGATGCGCCCCGGCCGGTTGCGCCAAAGGAGGATGGTCCGCTGACTCGATACCGATGGGACGACCTGCCAAAGCCGCTGCCCGCCAGGGCTCTTGTCCACGCCCGCCATCTGGATTGCCGGTTCCGGCTTGGTGCTGCCGGTCTGCGCCTCACCCGAGGGCCGGACATACCGGCGGATCTCGAAGCGGGTGTCGTTCTGCCGCAAGGCCAGCGACACGCGCCGTTCCTGGTTCACCGCCGGGGCTTGCTGGACCCAGAGCCCGTGCGACGCTCTAGAAAGGCTGCACGAGCTGGCACCCGCCTCCTGCGCCCATTCGGGCAGGGAGGAAAGGGGCAGGGTGTCGATCACGCGGCCCTGTCCGCTCTCCGCCTGGACCAGCTCCAGGCTGCTCGCTGGACCGGATTCCCGGATCTGCAGGTAGCGGTGCTCGTCGAACCACGCCAGCGCCCGGACCTGCCCGGTGACCTGCGTTTCCTTCACCTTGCCCGAGACCCGCTCCAGCAGGCGCAGGGTGCTCTTGCCATCGGCGCAACGGGGGCTCAAGAGCACCCGGGCCGCGCCCGGGGCGGGCAGGGACCCCGCGTCCTCCGTCATCTGGGGGTAGGGCAGGATGCTGCTCGGGATCAGCAGATCGGACTCCGGGGGCACCGTCGCGTCCGCCGCGCCCTGGTCTCGGGCGGGCCCATGCTTTTCCGGGCGAGACACCTCTTCCGAGGATTGGACAGGCCGGCCCTGGCACAAAAGGACCGTCAAGATGACCATGATGAAGGGGCGAAGGGTTGTTCTGGGCATGGCAATGCTCTTCGTCTGCTTCCGTCCGGCGCTTGAATGCGGATCAACGCGAAGCCGGCAACCAGGCCGCACAGGGTGACCCCCGAGAGCAGAAGGCCCAGGCGCCAGCCGGATTGGGGCAGCCGCCGCTGAAGGACATCGCCCACCAGCAACAGGGTCCCGTTGTTGACCAGGTGGATGATCATCGCCGGGACGATGGATCGCCCCCACACCGCCGCCAGGCTCAGCACGCACCCCATCAGAAGCAGGCTGGGGAAGCGGTACGGGTCCAGGTGCAGAAGCGCGAAAGCGAAGCCCGAAAGCCCGATGGCGAAGGGCGCCCCCAGGGCCTGCCGCGCCGCCTGCAAGAGCAGTCCCCGGCACAGCGCCTCCTCGCAGATCGCCGGCAGCACTGCGGCGATGGGCAGCATCACCAGCATCTCGGCGGCGCCATGGGGCGCCAGCGCCTTCAGCGCCTCGGTGTACTCTTCAGGCGGGTGGAGCAGCGCCTCGGTCAGGAACGTGCCGACGAAGAGCGAGAGCGAAAGCCCCCCCAGGCCCACCAGCCCCGATCCCAGCACCTGCCTGATTCCCACGGGGTGCAGGCCGAGCCCATCGCGCAGGGGAATGCCGGCCAGGCGCAGATACAGAAGCACCGGCACCAGCAGAAGCCCGATCTCGGTCAGCAGCAGCCCCCAAGGAAGGTTCGCCATCTGCAGCCGCGGGCCCACATGGAACATCAGCGCCAGGCAGATGCCATAAAGCCCCAGCGCCCCGGCCACAGTGGCCCGCAGCTCCCCGCCTCGGCCCACCTGCACCGCCATCCCCGAGAGTCCGTGATCCATGACCCGGGTGCCGATGATCTCCGGCCGGTCGAACACCAGGGCCGCCAGGGCGATTCCCAAAAACGAATAGAAGAGCCCCGCCCCGATCGCCAGGAACGCCGGCACAAGTTCCAGCGTGCCGGTGAGGGCCTCCTTGATGAAGAGCACCGTGTTCAGCACCGGGTAAAGCGCCGTGGCGGAGGTCAGGTGGCTCTCGGGGACCAGCGCGCCGAAGGCCGGGACCAGGCACGCCATGTACACCGGCGTCATCAGGTTTTGCGCGTCCTTGAACGACCGCGCGAACACCGCCGCCAGCAGCAAGAGCGCCGTCACCAGCAGCAGCACCGGCACCGTGCCGGCGAAGATGGTCAAGAGCACCCGGGGCGTCATCACCAGGCTGGCCCCCTCCACCTTTTGCAGCATGAACCCGGTGGTCAACGCCAGCGAGGCCAGGTTCAGCACGCAGTTCAACAGCGCCAGCACCGCCAGGCAGGAGTATTTCCCGGCCAGGATCTCCAGCCGCGAGGTGGGCGTCGAGAGCAGCGGCTCCAGCGTCCCGCGCTCCCGCTCCCCGGCGACCAGATCGATCGCCGGGTAGAAGGCCCCCACCAGGGACAAAAGAATCAACAGGAGCCCGATGACCGGCGAAAGGAACGAGAGGAACGTCATCTTCTTCGACGAGAGGCTGCGTTCCACGATCTTGAGCGGGGTGATGGCCTCCTCGCTGAGCGAGAGATCCGAAAGGCGCTTCAGCCGCCGCTCCCGGGACTCGCTGTCCAGCGCCTTGCGCAGGTGATCCAGGCCGTTGTGAGAACGCGGGCTGGTGCTGTCATAGAGGATCTCCGCGTGGATCTGCGTGGGCCGCTGCGCCAGCAGCTCCGGCCGGCTGCCATCCGGCAGCGCCACCGGCCGCTCTTCCAGAAGCAGCCCCACCGAGACCGTCCCGTGCTGCGCCTGGGCCTGGGCCTGGGCCTGGGCCTGGGCCTGGGCCTGGGCCTGGGATCGATCAAGCGCCTTCGCCACATCCGGGACCTCCCGGGTGCTCAGCGCCTTGTCCCTGCCGAGCGCCGCCGTGATCGCCACGGGCAGCGGGATGCCCTTTTGCACCGCCACCTCATAGCCTTCGCGGTCCAGGCGGGCCATGGTGCTCAGGGTCAGTTGGGTGATGGCGATGCCGCCCAGCGGGTACAGAAGCGCCGGGACCAGCACCATCATCAACAGCGTGCGCCGGTCCCGCAGGGTGTCGCGAAGCTCCTTGGTCCCCACCAAAAGCACCCGACTCCAGCGGATCACGACCCTCCCTCCCGCCCCACGGGCCCGGTCAAGTAAAAGAGAAACACCTCGGCCAGCTTGTCCTTGCCACAGCGGGCCTTCAGCTCCGGCATCGTCCCCTCCGCCCGGATGCGCCCCTCCGAAAGGATGCTCACCCGGTCGCAGAGCAGCTCGACCTCCAGCATGTCGTGGCTTGAGAGCAACACTGCCTTGTCCTCGCCTCGCGCGGCGGCGACCAGCTCGTGGATGCCGCCGGCCGCCAGCACGTCCAGGCCCGAGGTCGGCTCATCCAGGATCAGCACCTGGGGATCATGGGCCATGGCCCGCGCCAGCAGCACCCGCTGTCGCTGCCCCGTGGACAGGCCCCCGCAGTGCCGATCGGCAAAACCTTGCAGGGAAAACCGCTCCACCGCCACCGCCGCCCGCTCCTGTGCCTCCTTGCGCGAGAATCCATGCAGGCGCAGAAAGTAGACCAGCAGTTCCCTCGGGGACAGCCGATCGTAAAGCCCGCTGCCCGCGGTCAGCACCCCGATTTGCTGGCGGACCTCCTCGGGGGCGGCCTCCACGTCGTGTCCCATCACCCGGGCGGTGCCGCCGCTGGGCAGGAGCAGCGTGGACAGGATGCGCAAAAGGGTCGTCTTGCCCGCGCCGTTGGGCCCCAGAAGACCATACACCTCCCCCGGCATCACGGAGAACGAGACGTCGTCCACCGCCAGGACCTGGTTGTAGCGTCGGCTGATGTGGGAGAGTTCGATGCTGGAAGGGCGGACCATACCGGAGATTAGCTTAACATGGCGCCAGGCTGGAGCGGTCGGCTGCACGCTCCATCATTCGGCGGCCCGGGCTCAGAACTTCAGCATGATCTTCGCCTGGAACGCCTGCGCCGTGGTCCCGGAGACTGTCGGCGTCGCCGATCCGGGAAGCTGCGGATACCACGGGTCCGTGGCCTGCGAGCCCTGCTGCTCCAGCGCCCCCAGGTTGAAGAGTACGCCATATTCCAGGCCCGCGTAAAAGCCTTCTTCGTCGTTGCGGTACATGAGGCGCGCGTTTATCTCCAGCCCCATGTTCACCGAGTGCCCCGGCATCGTCGCCGGCTTGTTCGCCAGCGAGTAGATGACGTCCACCTGGCCGCCAAAGTTGTCGATCAGCCAGTAGGTCGCCGACGGCTTGATGTACGTGGCGTTGTACACCGTCCCCAGGATGCGCCGGAACAGGATCATGTCCACCTGATAGTCCGGGTCGAAGGTGAACCGCGTGTTCCGTAGCTGCAAAAGCCCGCTCTGCACCGTACCCACCGGCGCCTCCTGCGCCCGCTGGTAGTTCAGTTCCCCTTTGGGGTCGCCGTTCTGCGGCCCGCTGGCACTGCCGATCTCCGCCGCTATCTTCAGCGATTCCCGCAGCAGCGTGTAGTGCCCGCGCACAAGCCCGCCCAACTGCACTACGCTCATCGTGGTCTGCGTCGTCACTCCAGACAGCGCGGTCGGCAGGCTCAGTTCGCCGATGTTGCCGAAGATCCCCACCCCTTCCGCTTCCAGGTGCAGCTTGCCCACGTCCAGCCGCGCCCAGATGTCCGGCGTCACGGTCCACGCATCCCGCTGTCCCAGCGACTTCAGCACCTCGGTCACCGCCACCAGGCTGGTCGTGCTCTGCGTCTGAGTCAGCGGCGTGGCTTGCGCCCGGGGGTTGTAGTTTAACCCATATCCCTGGGTCCGCAGCATCAAGAAGAGACCATAGTTGAACGACGACTCCCCCCGGGAAAGCTTCGCCTGGATGTCCGCCTCGTCGTCCTTGCGCCCCAGGGACAGCGTCCACTGGTTCACGTCCGCGACGTTGTCGGCGTTGTAGTTATAGCCCAGGAGCTGCTGGTTGTAGACGATCGCCGAGGTCGGCCCAGTCGCCGCCCAGTCCCAGGAAAGCGAGACGAAGTGGTCCCACAGCCGCCCCGTCACCATCAGGCGATCGACGGTGGTCCCGTAGTCACAGTCATTGCAGTCGCCGCGGAAGATGGCCCCGCTCGACCGGCTGATCGAAGCCGGCCCGGCGGATCGCCCGTAGCTGGCGTTGCCGTCATGGAAGAGCATCCCGGTGCCCCACATGAGGGGCATCCTGCCAAAATCCAGCTCGAAGAGCGGCGTGTTGATCTCGCCCCAGGCCCGCTTGGCCTGGATCGCCGAACTCAGGCTGTTGATCCCCGCCGTCGGCGGCGCCTGCCCCCGCGAGAAGATCTGCGCGTTGCTGGTCGCGTCCCTGCCGTTGATCGAATACCCGTCCGGGGTCGAGCCCAGCACCAGGTTGTCGAAGACGTCGATCTGCGCATGGATGCGCACCTGCTGGCTCAGGTTCAGCGTCGGGTCCAGGCGGAAGCGCATGTCCGCCGTCTTGATGGTGTTGGTGTGGCAGGTGTTGTCGCCCGTGCGCACCGCGCAGGTGAAGGCGTTCTGCTGCGCCGGGCTGTTGTTCGGCGGCACCACGATCGGCAGTTCCGAATAGGGCGGGGTAAAGGGGTTGGCCCGCACCGCCGGATCGTTGAAGGTGCCCAGGTGGAAGTTGTTCCACACGTAGCCCCGGCCGCGCAGGTAACCGTTCAACTGAAAGAAGGGGATGGCCTTCTCCCGCTGCCCCGGCCACGCCGGGAGCTGTTCGGTGGCCACGTCGGTGTTGCCCTTGTCGGGTGCCTCTTCCGCCGGCCCCTCGGGCTTTTCCGGGGGCGGCGCCCCCTGTCCGGCGCCACCGCCCGGGCCGCCCTGAGGCCGCAGCCCGCCGCCGGGGCCGAACTGCGCCCGGGCAGCACCGCTGCCCAGCATCACCAGCGCCGGCGGCAGCAGCACCAGCAAGTAGCCCCATGGCCTCAGCCCGAGCATCCGAACCTCCCGATTCTCTGTGTCGATCGCGAAGCGCCGCAGGCGCCGCGGTTTGTCGATGGCGAAGCGCCGCAGGCGCCGCGGTCTATTCATCGCGAAGCGCCGCAGGCGCCGCGGTCCATTGAAACGTGGCGACCCGCCGGGGCGGGAATAGGCGTACGCGTATGCGGATAGAAAATATCCAAGGTGAGTAAATCCCTGTCCCTGTAAGTGTCGGCCCGCGGACTATAGAGGCAGGGCCACTGAGGGTCAACAGCCGCCAATTCGACCCCATGCGAGAGGAGACCCCGGCAGCAGCGATCAAGATGAGCTAAAATAGGGGAGCACCCATCCCGGGTCATGCTGGGTTCCGAACATGCTGACATGTCGTGCTTTGGTCTCGCTGGCGCGACGCCTGGTTGCCTGGTCCTATATGCTTCCGATCCTGCTCTGGGTCGGATGCAGCGGCCAAGATGCCGTGCTCCTGTCGATCAGCGCGCCGCCCGGGGCGCTTTTAGGCCGCTACTCGGTGGTGGTCCAGGACCGGGACACCCGGCAGATCCTTTACCGATCCGGCGCCCAGAGCGTCGATCCGGCAAACCCCGCCCCCCGCGACCTCTCGGCGACGCCCCTGCGCCTGGGCATCAAGCTGGATCACCCCGGGACCTACCTCTTCCTCCTGCGGGCCACCCAGAAGGACCCCCTCATCGACGGACTGAACACCATCGCTCACGATCCCGAACTCTTTTTCGCCAGCATCGCCACCGTCTCGGGCACCGCTGAGATCGACGCCGCGCTCCTGCCCGTCGCCGCCGCCTACGACCGCGACGGCGACCACTTCCCCGACGGGACCACCTGGCTCGCCTCCTCGTCCGCCGCCGCCGATCGCTACGGCGGTCACCCCGAACTGCTCGACTGCGTCGACGCCGAGGGCGGCGCCGCCACCCTGCCCACCGGCATCTCCCCGGCGGACATCAACCCCCTGTCCGCCGAACGCTGCGGCCTCAGCTTCGACGTCACCTGCGCCGGCAAGCCCTCCGTCTGCATCGATGCCGACGGCGATGGCGATCCCCAGGGCAGCGACTGCGATGACCACGACCCGCGGCGTTTCCACGGCAACCCGCGCCCGCGCAACTGCTGCGTCTGCGCCGACCGCGCCAGTTGCCAGCAAAACCACGCCCAGATCGCCAACCTCTCCCTGTGCCAGCCGGCCCGCTGCGGTCCTCCCGTCGGCCCAAAGAGCCCGCCCAACAACGACTACGACTGCACCGGGCGCACCGTGGACTGCTTCCGGGACGACGACTGCGACGGCTTCTCCCCCGACGACCCCGTGCCCAGCCAGCGCGACTGCGACGACCACGACGCCGCGGTCCACCCCGGCGCCGCCAAGAACTGCGCCGACTCGTCCAAGGACTGGGCCTGCGATGGCAACCCCCGGGGCGGCTGCGTCAGCTGCGATCTCGATGGCGACGGCTACCAGCGCCTGGACGCGCAGAACGGCTGCCCCGACGCCAAGACCGACATTCACGCGGGGCAGATCGACTGCGACGACAACGACCGCGGGGTCTTCCCCGGATCCAGCCAGGCCGACGGCGCGACCCAGGTGGTCCACGACCTGAACGGCAAGGCCGGCGGCAGCGTCGCCGGGGCCCTGCGCGGCCTGTGTCGCAACACCAGCCCCGCGGGCGCCCCCCAGGACACCGATTGCAACGCCGCCCCGCGCAACGGCTGCCCCTCCGCGGCCTGCGACGCCGACGGCGACGGCTTCCCCAACACCGACGCCAACGGCTGCAACCCCAGCAAGCTCCCCCTGGACTGCAACGATCACGACCCCCACATCTTCCCCGGCGCCCCCGACCTCTGCGGCGACAAGATCGCTCAGAACTGCGTCGCCGACACCGCCTGCGACCGCGACCACGACAAGGACGGCTACAACGCCGACGTCGACTGCGACGACAACGACCCCGCGGTCCACCCGTGGGCCCTGGAACGCTGCAACGGCCGCGACGACGACTGCGACGGCCTCATCGACGAGCTGAACCCCGACCCGATCGGTACCCGGCTGGTCCAGAGCCACGTGTTCAACGGCACGACCGTGACCAGCACCACCTCTTGCACCGACTCCAACATGGGCGACTGCAAGCAGCTCGTGGCGGCTACCGGCGGCTTCACCGGGCGCTGCGTGTGCAGCGGCCTCGTGCCTACCGTGACCCGCGACAAGGGCGGCGACTTCACCATCTGCCCCCAGGCTACCGGCACCAAGGACACCGACGTCGCCCCTCGCTGCTTCGGCGCCTACCAGCCGTACCAGCACCAGCAGACCTGCGACGCCGCCAACCCCCACGACGAGGACTGCGACGGGCGCACCGACGCCCCCGACGGCCTGCGCTTGTTCGAATATAACTCCCAGTGCGGCGTCGACGTCGGGCAGTGCAAGTCCAGCAAGGTCGTCGGCTGCGACCGCTCCAAGCCCAGCCTCTTCTTCGCGCCCAAGCTGGCGTTGGGCTTTGTGGCCAAGAACCGCTTCCTGGTCTGCGACGCCGCCGCTGTGACCCCCGTGGCCGAGATCTGCAACGGCCTGGACGATGACTGCAACGGCCAGCTTCCCGGGCAGGGCCTGGTGGTACTGCCCACCGGCGATGAGGCCGATCACGACGGCGACGGCTACCTGGCCTGCACCGGTGTGCCCGCCGATCCCACCCAGCGCGGCCCCAAGGTCAAGGGCGGCGATGACTGCAACGACCTGGATGACAAGGTCCACCCCGGGGCGGCCGAGCTTTGCGACGGCAAGGACAACGCCTGCACGGGCGCGGGGTTCAAGGACGGCAAGGACGACTGCAAGGACGTGACCCTCAACACCTGCTGCGCCGGCCCGCCCCAGTGCATCGATCCCCTGACCCAGTTCAAGCACTGCGGCACCTGCGCCAATGTTTGCACCACCAAGACCGCCACCCAGTGCAAGGGCGGCTCCTGCCTGTGCGAGAACCAGGCCGCGTGCAGCGGCGCTCAGCCCGTGTGCAAGGCCGGGACCGGCTGCGTCCAGTGCCTGGGCGACGCCGACTGCCCCATGGCCGCCAAGAAGTGCAATCCGATGAACGCCTGCGTGCAATGCCTGGCCGACGCCGACTGCGGGCCGGGGACCCCCCTGTGCAAGGGCGGCACCTGCGTCCAGTGCAAGGGCGACAGCGACTGCGGGGCGGGCAAGTACTGCACGGCCAACACTTGCCAGTCATGCGCCATCCCGGATCACTGCGGGACGGTGACCTGCAACGTCTGCACCGGCTCGGCGGAGCCCGCCTGCATGGCTCAGACCTGCGCCTGCGCCAGCGACACCCAGTGCAACACCGGCGACACCTGCACCGCGGGCGTCTGCGTCCACCCCTGCGCGGGCGGCCTGGACTGCACCGCGGCCAGCCAGGGGACCGCCTGCGTCGTGGACCACTGCGGCTGCGTCGTCGCCGCCGACTGCGCCAGCGTGCCCGGGACCGCCTGCGTCAACACGCTCTGCACCTGCGGCGGCACTGTCTGCAAGAACGCCCAGACCTGCACCGCTTTGGTGTGCAAGTAGCCCAAGCCGCCTGCGCATCCCATCGTGAGAGCGCATCCTGCGGAGCGCACCGCCTGGGTGCAAGTAGCCAAAGCCGCCTGCGCATCCCATCGTGAGAGCGCATCCTGCGGAGCGCACCGCCTGGGTGCAAGCAGCCAAAGCCGCTGTGCCGTCTTCTGACCGTTGCCGGCCGCCGGGACCCCTCTCCGAGAGGCCTTATCGGATCGGCACCAGCGCCAGCTTCTGTCTCACGCTCTTGCCGTGCTTGCCCGCCTGCCCCCGCAGCCCTCTATAAGAGATCGCCTGCGAACCGAAACCCGGCGCGCTCGCCACGCACTGCCCCTGCGCCTCCACCTCCGTGCCCGCCTGGCCAAAGGGGATCACCATCGTGCAGTGCTTGCGGCACACCTGCTTCAGGTCCGGCGTGCACGAGATCGTTACATCCCGCGCCGGCTTCGACACCAGAAAATGCACCTGCAACATCCCCTCCGGCTGCGCCTTGTCTTTGTCCTCCGGATCGCTCTCCCGCTCGGGCGGCAGCGGCTCGGGCGGTGACGTCAACACCCGCGACTGGCCCAGCACCTCCATCCGGTGCCGCAGCTTTTTCGATTCGACGAACTGGATCCCCCACAGGGCCCCCCCCACGCAGGCCGCCCCGGCCCCCAAAAGCAGCATGATCCGCCGCGCCCGCCGCTGCCCCGCGCTGCGCGACACGTCCGTCGGCGCCTGCACCAGCCGGTCGATCTCCTGCTGCAGAGCCTGCTCCACGTCGTGCATGCTGCCGAAGCGCTGGACCGGGCGCTTCAACAAGAGCCGCGCCACCAGCGCCTCCAGCGCCTCCGGAATGTCCAGGTCCGGCCGCCGCTGCCGCATTGCCGGCGGGTACTCGAACACATGCTGCTTCATCACGATCGCCGGGCTCTCGTCCGTGAACGGCCGCACCCC
>JBBRLA010000090.1:0-18366 GCA_038231615.1 Polyangia bacterium
CCGAGCTACATCAGCGTGTCGCCAATTTTGTCTTCCAAATGAACCTGGACCCCGATACCCTGGCCGCTAGGCTGGCCCTCAAATTGGCCCTCGATCCCCGGGAGGAGGAACTCCGGTTCTCGAACTAGATTCAGTTTAGCATGCTAGGATCTGGGTCATGTCAGACGCCCCGATAAAGAGCCCCGATTGCAGCCAAACCCCCCGGGGCACTGTGGAGATCCGCGTGGAGGACGACCGCACCGGCATGGACCCGGTGGTCATTCGCCGCGCCTTCCTCGATCACCTCCACTTCTCCCTGGGCAAGGACGAGCGCCGGGCCACGCCCCACGACCGCTTCGTGGCGCTTTCCCTGGTCACCCGCGATCGTCTGACCCAGCGCTGGATCAAGACCCAGGGCACCTACTACGAACAGGACGTCAAGCACGTCTACTACCTGTCCGCCGAGTTCCTCCTCGGCCGCGCCCTGGCCAACAACCTCATCAACCTGGGCCTCTATGAGATCGCCCAGCAGACGATGCACGATCTCGGCTTCGAGCTTTCCGATCTTCTCGAACAGGAGCGCGACGCCGGCCTGGGCAACGGGGGCCTCGGGCGCCTGGCCGCCTGCTATCTGGACAGCATGGCGACCCTGCAACTCCCCGGCTACGGCTACGGCATCCGCTACGAGTTCGGCATCTTCGATCAGGTCATTCGCAACGGCGCGCAGATCGAGCGCCCCGAGGAATGGCTGCGCAAGGGCAACCCCTGGGAGATCGGCCGTCCCGAATACACCCAGCAGGTGCGCTTCGGCGGCCGGGTCGAATCCAGCCTGGACGCCCATGGCCAGTTCCACGCACAGTGGATCGACGGCAGCAGCGTGCTCGGCATGCCTTACGACATGCCCATCGCCGGTTATCGCAACCACACGGTGAACACCTTGCGCCTGTGGGGCGCCCGCGCCAGCGAGGAGTTCGATCTCTCGGTGTTCAACGCCGGGGACTACGAGCGCGCGGTCTTCGACAAAAACGCTTCGGAGAACATCAGCAAGGTGCTCTACCCCAATGACGTTCTGGTGGTGGGCAAGGAGCTGCGCCTGAAGCAGCAATACTTCTTCGTTGCCTGCTCCATCGCCGACCTTTTGCGCCGCTACCTGTCCGGCAGCCCGCAGCGCAAGGTCGAGGGGACGGAGCGCTTTTTGGCCCTGCCGGACAAGGTGGCCATCCAGCTCAACGACACCCACCCGACCATCGCCATCCCGGAACTCCTGCGCATCTTGATGGACGACCACCACATCGGCTGGGACCAAGCGTGGAGCATCACCCAGCGGGTCTTCGCCTACACCAACCATACGCTCATGCCCGAGGCCCTGGAACGTTGGGGCGTGGATCTTCTCGAACGCCTTCTGCCCAGGCACCTGCAGATCATTTATGAGATCAACCGGCGCTTCCTGCGGGATGCGTGGATTGCCGACCCCGGGGATGCCGGGCGGGTCGAGCGGGTGTCGCTGGTGCAAGAACACCCGGTGAAGGCCATCCGCATGGCCCACCTGGCGACAGTCGGGTCCCACGCGGTGAACGGCGTGGCGGCGCTGCACTCGCGGCTCCTGCGGGAGCATCTTTTGCCCGACTTCGCCAGGATCTACCCCGACCGCTTCCTCAACATCACCAACGGGGTGACCCCGCGGCGCTGGCTCTTGCAGGCCAACCCGCACCTGGCGGCGGCGATCACCGCGCGCATCGGCAGCGGCTGGGTGACCCACCTGGAAGAGCTGGAGCGCCTAGTCCCGTTCGCCGACGACCCCGACTTTCACAAAGAGGTGCGGCGCATCAAGCACGACAACAAGGTGCGCCTTGCGTCCTACGTCCACGGACACAACCACGTGGTCCTCGACCCCGAGGCGCTCTTCGACGTGCAAGTGAAGCGGCTGCACGAATACAAACGGCAGCTTTTGAACGTGCTGCACATCATTTCCCTGTACCGGCAGCTCAAGGCGAACCCGGCACAGGGCATCCTGCCGCGGATGTTTCTGTTCGGAGCGAAGGCCGCGCCGGGATACATCCGGGCTAAGCTGATCATTCGTCTCATCAACTCGGTGGCCGAGGTGATCGACCACGATCCCCAGGTGCAGCCCTGCCTGCGGGTGGTGTTTCTGGCCAACTACCGGGTGTCGCTGGCCGAGCGGATCATGCCGGCGGCGGACCTTTCGGAGCAGATCTCGACGGCGGGGATGGAGGCCAGCGGCACCGGGAACATGAAGCTCTCGATGAACGGGGCGCTGACCATCGGGACGCTGGACGGGGCGAACGTGGAGATCCGCGACGCGGTGGGGCCGGAGAACTTCTTCCTTTTCGGGATGACGGCGCAGGAGGTCGAGGCCCGCAAGCCGGGATACAACCCCTGGGAGATATACCGGCAGAGCCAGCCGCTTCGGGAAGCCATCGACCTGATCCGCTGCGGCTTCTTCTCGCCCGACGATCGCACTCGCTTCGAACCGCTGATCGAGGCCCTGCTGCCGCGAAACGAGGGGCCCGGCCACGGAGACGAGTTCCTGGTGCTGGCGGACTTCGATGCCTATGTGGAATGCCAGAAGCGCGTGGCGCAGACCTTCAGCGACCCGACGAAGTGGACCCGGATGGCGATCTTGAACATCGCCAAGATGGGGTATTTCTCCTCCGATCGGTCAGTGCGGGAATACGCCGACAAGATCTGGGGGGTGCGCTCGGTGCCCATCGACCTGCCGCCCTACACCACGCGCTAAGGGGGCGGCAGGTGCATTTTCCGGGCCTGATTGCGCCATTTCTGATCTTTCGCCACTGGCCACCTTCGCTACCCCTTGACCTCCGACCCCTCCGTGCCGATGTACTCCCCATGCAACCGATCGCCTCTACCGCCACCCCGGCCGCAGGCGGGGTACATTGAATCATGGTCTCGGCCGCGCTGAAGGAAGAAGCCCCGTCCCCGTCGTCCCCCATGGCCGTCCCGATCTTCCGTGCCCTGTGGATCGCGGCGGCCATCTCCAACGTCGGGACGTGGATGCAGGATGTCGGCCAGGGCTGGCTGATGACGTCGCTGACGCATTCGCCGGTCCTGGTGTCGCTGGTCAGCGCCAGTACCAGTCTCCCGGGGCTGGTACTGACGCTGCCGGCGGGGGTGCTGGCCGACCTGGCCGACCGGCGGCGCCTTCTGCTTTTCACCCAGTCGATGATGGCCCTATGCGCGGGGGTGATGGCCTGGGCCACGGGGGCCCATCTGATGACGCCGGTCAGTCTGCTGCTGGGCACGCTGACGATGGGCATCGCCGGGGCCCTGAACGCCCCGGCGTGGTCGGCGGCGATCCCGGACGTGGTGCCGCGGCGGCTCCTGGGGCGGGCGGTGGTGTGGAACGGGGTGTCGTGGAACGCGGCGCGGGCCGTCGGGCCGGCGATCGGGGGGCTGGTGGTGGCGGCGTCGGGGCCGGCGGCGGCGTTCTGGCTGAATGCCCTGTCGTTCATGGCGACGCTCTGGGTGCTCTATCGCTGGCCGCGGACGCCGCGGACGCTAGGGGGGCCGCCCGAACGCTTCGGCACGGCGATCGTAGCGGGGCTGCGCTTCGCCCGGCACAACAGCGACCTGCGGGCGGTCATCAACCGCGCCGGGATGTTCGCCTTCACCGCCGCCGGGGGGCTGGCCCTTCTGCCGCTTCTGGCGCGGACGCAGATGTCCGCGGGGGCCTCGGGGTATGGGGTGCTGCTCGGCTGCATGGGGGTGGGGGCGGTGCTGGCGGCGATCCTCCGCGGGGCGTTGCACCGGCGGGCGGGCAGCGCGGTGATTCTGCCGCTGGGCTGCGCGCTGATCTCCCTGGCGCTCTTCTGGCTGGGCCGGACCCATTCGCTCTTGCGCGGGGGGGCGGCGCTTTTTCTGCTCGGGTATGGGTGGCTGCTGGCGCTCTCGTGCGCCAACACCGCGGCGCAACTGGCGCTGCCGGTGTGGGTGCGGGCGCGGGGGCTGGCGATCTATCTCCTGGTGTTCTCGGGGGCGATGGCGGCGGGGAGCATCCTGGCAGGCAAGCTGGCGGCCCTCTACGGGCTGGAGGTGGCGCTGACCTGCTCATCCCTGGGGGTGCTGAGCGTGGCACTGACCAGCGCGTTCTTTCCGCTGATGGACGAGACGGCGGCGCCGGACCTGACGGCCCACGCCTGGTCGGAGGCGCCCCAGGTGCAGGGGCATGAGCGAGGCCCGGTGATCGTGCTGGTGCGCTACGCGCTGGGCAAGGAGGCGGACCTGGAGGTGGCGCGGCGGGCGGTGCGGGCGCTGGCGTCGATCCGCCTGCGAGATGGCGCTACGAGCTGGCGGCTCTACGAGGATACGGACAAGCCGCTGATGCTGGTGGAGGTGTTCATGGTGAACTCGTGGGACGAGCACCTGCGGCAGCACCACCGGGGCACGGTGGCGGACCGGCAGGCGCTGAACGACGCGACCGCGGCGTGCGGAGACGGGGAGCCGGAGGTGATCCATCTGGTGGCGGCGCCGTGAGGGCCGGGGTTACCCGGGGTGGGTGGACAGGTCCTGCTGCCGCGCCCGGCGCCATACCCACGCCCATGCCAGTGGATGAGGACCGGTGAGCTTTTTCAAAAGGATGATCTCCCCCAGCTATCGCCGGGCGGTGGCAGCCGAGGCGGGTGGGAACTACCTTGAAGCGGCCCGGGCCTTCGCCCTTGCGGGCCTGCCGGAGAAGGTGGCGGAGATGCATTTGTTGGAGGCCGATCGGAGCACCACCGAGGAGGAGCGCCTCGACGAGCTGCGCGCCGCGGTGCACTTCGCCGAGGGCGCCGGCACCGATCGCAACGAGGTACGCTTGCTTCTTCAGCGCATCAGCCACTCGTATCTGAACCTGCTGCGCCGGGGGGTGATCACCGAGCGGGACCGGGCGCTGGCCCAGACGGCGGGGCGGCTGGCCCTTCTGGGGGGAGATCCGCTGGCCGCGGCGACGGCCTATGAGCTGATCGGGGACGAGCAGGGCGCCGCCGAGGCGTACAAGGAGGCCGGCGAGCTGGAGCATCTGGAGGCGGTGCTCTCCCGGGAGGAGCACCGCCGCAGGGGGCAGAGCGACGAACGCGATCACTTCGAGGTCTACAAGATGAACCTGCACCTCGGCCGCCGCGATCTGGCGCTTTTGTCGCTGCGGAAGAGCGTGCAGGCGGCGCCTCAGAAGGAGGATCGGCAGCGGCTGCTGGCCGAACTGGGCGAAAAGATGCTCGTCCATGGGCAGGTGACGCTGCGGTGGCAGGAGCGGGGCGCGGACGGGGCCCCCTTTGGGCCGGCGAAAGTGATCACCTATGTCGGGTCCTTCCCGCTTGTGCTGGGGCGTGGGGCGGAGTGCCAGGTGTCTTTGCGCGACGCCGGCATCTCTCGGGCCCACGCCAGCATAGGCGTCGTTTCAGGCGGGCCCGCGGCTTTTGGCGGCCCCGGCGTGGGCGTCGTGACCTTCGCGGTGCGTGACCTGAAGTCCCGCAACGGGACCACCCTGAATCAGCTTCCCATCGCCGGAGAGCTGGCCCTGCGGGGAGAGGGGGAGATCGGCATCGGGGAGGCCTGCGCCCTCTCGTTCGAGATCGAGGGGCCGCGGCTGGCGCTGACGGTGATCCGCGGGATGGATCGGGGGCGGCAGCTTTGGGCCTCACCGGTCCCGATGATCCTGGGTGCAGGCACCGGGCTGACCTTGTCTTTTCCTGGGGGGCGCCCTCACCTGCGCGGTGTCGCCGGCCAGGGGCTGGCGATGAGCCTGAACGGAGAGCGGGTCGGCGGGGACATACAGCTCCTTCTGGGCGACATGGTGCAGGTGGGCGACGTCAGCTACGAGGTGCTGTCGTGACGCTGTGGCAGCGAGTGCGTCGGGCGCTGGGAGGAAAACCGCCCGGCCTGGCCTTGTCCGGCGAAGGCGCCGATTCGGCTTCTTGGCCGGCGGGCGTCGCGGGGGGCACGCTGATCGATCGCGAAGCGCAAAGCGCCGAGGTGATCAATGAGCTGCCTCCCGACGAACGCTACCTGGAGGGGCTGCTCCACGAAGTGCGGGGGCCTCGAGCGGGCGCTAGCGGGCGCGACCTTCATGCCGCCATCGACCGGCTGGTCCGCGGCGGGCAGGAGCGGCGGGCGATCGAGTTTCTCGGGCGTTTCGCCAGCGTGCTCACCGAGGATGACGAGCTGCTCTTGCGCCTGGCCGAGCTACTATGCGCCCGGCCTCTGAATGACGGGGCAGGGGCGGAGTCGGTATTGCGGCGGGTGCTGGCGCTTCCGGCGCCACAGATGCGGCGGCATCGCGCCCATTTCCTGCTGAGCGAGGTCCTGCTCCTGGGCGGCGACCGCGAGGGGGCCAGCCGGGAACTGAGCGCGATTCTGGCGGACGACCTCCTGTACCCCCGGGCCCGGCGGCGCCTGGCGGAGATCGAAGAGCGGGCGGGCCAGAAGGGAAGACGCGGGCCGGCCGGCCCGGCGGGCGGGATCGGGCAGGGGCTGCCCACGCTGCTGGGAGCAAAGGGCATCCGGCACCAGCGCTACCAGCTCCTGCGGGAGCTGGGCCGGGGCAGCGCCGGCACGGTATACCTAGCACAGGACACGGAGCTGTCCCGGGAGCTGGCCATCAAGGTGTTCTACCTTGGGCGGACCAGCGCCGAGGCGATGGCGCGGGCGTGGAACGAGGCCCGGCTGACGGCGGCGGTGCGCCACGCGGGGGTAGTGGCCCTTTATGAGCTGGATGTGGAGCGCAACCTGATGGTGATGGAGCTGTGCACCGGCGGCACGCTGCGGCAGCGGCTACAGAACAATGGGCGGTTGCCGGCGGAGATCGCGATGGGCCGGACGCTGGAACTGCTGGACACGCTGGCCACGGTGCACCGCACCGGGGTGGTACATGGGGACCTAAAGCCGGGCAACCTGCTCTTTCGCGGTCCCGGGCGTGGCCGTGGCGCGGGGACCGCGGCGGCGGCCACGGAAGAGGACCATGGCGACCTGGTGATCGCCGATTTCGGCACGGCGCGGCTCTACTCCGAGGCCCCCGACGGGGACCACGGCGATGCCACCGGCACGCTGGGATATTTCCCACCCGAACGGCGCAAGGCACCGGGCGTGCTGCTGCCGTCGGCGGACCTTTATGCGGTGGGGGCGATTCTGTTGGAGATGTTGCTCGGGGGCCTGCCGCTCCCTCGCTGGGGGATGCTGCGTGGGGACCGGCTGCCCACGGCGCTGCCGGAGGAGGTGGCACCGGGGCCGCTGCGTCCCTTGCTGGAAGGTTTTCTGGAGCGATTGCTGGCGGAAAACCCGGCGGAGCGCCCGACGGCGGCGGCGGCCCACCGGCTGCTCGGGGAGCTGTGCTATGCAGTGCCCTTGTTCTCGCGGCCATGAATGTCCGCGAGGGCCTTGTGGATGGCCAGGCGGGCCTCCTCGATCTCGGCCTCGTATCCGCCGAGCCAGAGACGCCCGACGGCCCCGAAGGTGATGACCTCCAGGAGCTTGATCGGCGAGGCCTTCTCGGCCTCGTTGGCGGCGAGGGCGGCGTAGGCCGCCGGGTGGACTTCCAGGGTATACAGGGTCTGCCCCTGGTTGATCATGTCGCCGTGGCGGAAGCGGTTGATGAGCTGGGCGTGGTAGCCCTCGATGCCGGTGATGGTCTGCTCGGAGAGGATGCGGGGCTTGAGGCGCAGTTCCAGGGTGGCCCCCATCCTTTCGAGGATGGCGGCGCCGGCCTGGCGCACCTCGCCCTGATCGAAGGAATGCACTTCGAGCAGGCCGTAGGCGCGCTCGACAATCTGCATGCCGGGGATGACGCGGGTGTGCTTGAGGGCGACATCGGTCAGGTTGTTGATGGCGATGCCGGGGGCGATCTCCAGGAAAAGGGCGGCCTGCTGCTCCAGCGGAAGGAAGCCCTGGGCAACGGTCTGGAGGAAGGACGCGAACTGCGGTTGCAGCACGTCGATATAGGTAAAGGTTCGCAGCTCCATGCCCTTGTCCATGATTCAAACCGCTCCGATCCAGCCAGAAGTGGAATGCGCGGACCCTATCACGAGGGCTGGCGCGGCTCAACAGCATCGGGGCTGGCCGTTTCGTTGTACAATTGATCATGCAGTTCGAGGCAGCCGGGTTCACGGACAAGGGCCAGGTGCGGGAGCAGAACGAAGATGCCATTCTGGTCGATACGCTGGGGCTCTTCGCGGTGGCCGACGGCTGCGGGGGTCATGCGGCGGGCGAGGTCGCCAGCACCCAGGTGATGACGACGCTGAAAGAGCAGGCCAGTCCGCTTTTGCAGACCGCCTTGTCGGCGGAGGTCGAGGAGCGCCAGCGCCTGCGGGAGCAGCTCGGGGAGGCGGTGCGGGCGGCCAGCTCGACAATCTACCACCGGGGACAGGCGACGCCGCAGCTTCTGGGGATGGCCACCACGGCGACGGTGCTGCTGCTGCATGGGGACCATGGCTACGTGGCCCACGTGGGGGATACGCGGCTCTACTGCCTGCGGGAGGGGAAGCTGAAACAGCTTACCGAGGACCACACCCTGGCCGCGGAGATGGTCAAGCGAGGGGTGCTGCAACCTGAGGAGATTCGCACCTGGGCTTACCGCAACGCCCTGCAGCGGGCGCTGGGACATCATCAACAGGTCCAGGTCGACACCGAGGTCTTCGCGGTGGAGGAGCGGGACATCCTGCTCATCTGCTCGGACGGGCTGCACGGCGCCATCGAGGACGAGGAGATCCGCAAGCACCTGGAACTGGTCGAGACGGAAGGGGTATTGCGGGCGGCGCAGCGGCTGGTCGAGGCGGCCAACGAGGCCGGGGGGCCGGACAATGCCTCGGCGGTGGTGGTGCACTGCCTCAAGGGGTGATGAGGCAGCGCCTCAAGGGGTAATGGACGCGGTACCTCGCTGGATGGGGAAGCGAAAGTAGCCGGCCAGGCTGCCTGCGGCATCCCGGTCGGCGGCGATCAACCCGTCGCGGATGCTCCGCTGATCGGTGAGGGAAACGCTGACCAGCTCGGCATCGAGGAGGTCCCCCGGGTCGAGGCCCAGGGCGTGGAAGCGGACGGCGCCGGCGATGGCCGGCTGCACCTTGGCATAAGGACAGGCATCGTGCAGGAGCAGGGCCGCCTTGATATAGGGGCCGGCGACCTGTGGCAGGGGGACGTTCGGCAGGTCGAGGGGCGCGACGGCGAAGGGGATGTCGCCTTGCCTGGACGCGGTGATCAGGCCGTCCACATCGTGGAGGAAGAGTTCGAAGAGGTCGATCCGCTCGGGGCGCTGGCCATCGCGCTGGAGGCGGATGATCATGTCGTTGACGGTCAGCAGGTTGTCGCTGGGATCGGCCCGCTTGCCAGTGAGGGGGTCGATGCCGTAGATGGGTTCGGCGGCGAAGAAGTTGGGGGACAGGGAGAAGGGCGGAAGGGGTGAGGGCATGCCGGTGGCGGGGTCGCCGGGGACCGCGCAACCGCGCAGGAAGAGGGTGCCGCTGAGCTGTCCCTCTCCCTGTCCTTCGCAGGAGCAGAGCACCCAGAGCACAAGGGGCAGGCAATGGGCCAAAAGCCCCTTCGGGGTCCTGCCGGGACCTTGGTTGCATGGGTAAAATTGGTTCGGCACTTCTTTTGGCCAGGCTAGCACGAGGTCGAACAGCGGACAACGCGGGTGGTTTGCGGGGCCGTTTCGGGCGGCTTCAGGTTTGAGGGGGACGGTGACGGAAGATGCGCCGGGGGCGCTGGCTGTTGCACAGCTCGCGCATGCGCAACTTGGCCCGGGTCTCGAGCTGGCGCACCCGCTCGCGGGAGAGGCCAAAGCGCTGGCCGAGCTGGGCCAGGGTCTCGGGGCGCTCTTGAAGGTGACGCGAGGTGAGGATGTCGCGCTCCCGAGGTTCCAGCTTGCGCAGGGCGGCCTCGAACTGGACCTGGCGCAGGCGGAACTCCTCGCGGGCGGTGCAGTACTGCTCGGGATCGGCGGTGTCCTTGGCTAGGCTCTCGCCCATGCTGCGCCGGTCGTCCTCGCTTCGCGGGGAGTCCAGCGAGACGTCCCTGCCGCTGAGACGGGGGGACATCGCCTCGACCTCTGCCGTGTTGACGCCCAGTTCCGCGGCGATGGCGATGCTGGCCGCCACGCAGCCGAAGGCCTCCAGCTTGCGCCGGGCTCGGCCGAGGCCGAAGAAGATCTTGCGCTGGGCCCGGGTGGTGCCGATGCGGACGGGTCCGTGGCTGCGGATCACGTGCTCCAGCATGCACGCCCGAATCCAGTAGGTTGCATACGTCGCCAGCCGGGTGGCCCGGTTGGGATCGAAGCGTCTGGCGGCGATGGTCAGGCCGACGTTGCCCTCCTGGACCAGGTCGTCCAGCGATGGGCCGGAGTTGCGGAACTCGGTCGCGATGCGCACGACGAGCCCGAGGTGGGCGCGGACCAGGCGCTCCATCGCCCAGATGTCGGCCTGCTCTCGCCATCGTCTGGCGAGCATCCGTTCCTCCGCCAGAGAGAGCTGTCCGCTCTTCTGCGCGGCCTCCATATTTCGCTGAGGCGCTGTCGTCGGCGCCACGTCTGTATGCATGAACCGGAGTGAATGCAGTTCTCGTGCCCCACGGAAATCCGGGCTTTTCGACAGGGGTCAGTGGTAGTTCTTGCGCATGGCCCTTAGGTACCGTGTGCCAAATTTGACCGCGGGAAAGACTTGCACCCGCGCGACGCACAGGCATTTTATTTACATTTGAGGGGGGGCGAAGGTACCGAATTTGCGCACCAGGCTTGTCTCTGCTGACGCGAAAGTGCTAAACCGCCCTGTAGATGAATGACCGCTCAGATGCGCGCGCCAGCATGCACCCCGCTGCTGCGGGAACGCGTTTCGACGACCGGCGTACCGCTGTGCCGGTGCGCAAGATCCTGATTGTCGATGATGAGCTGGCAACTGCCGCAGAGCTGGCCGAGATCCTGCGGCTGGACGGTCACATCGTGGACGTGGTCGGTTCGGCGGAGGAGGCGCTGCAGCGGTTCTCGGTCATCACCTATCATCTGATGGTCACCGACCTGCTCCTGCCCGGCAAGTCCGGGGTGGAGCTGACCAAATCCATCCACGAGGCCTGCCCGGGGTGCGCCATTGTGCTCATCACGGGTCATGCCACGGTGAAAACCGCGGTGGCGGCGCTGAAGCGGGGGGCCTCCGACTACATCCGCAAGCCGGTGGTGCCGCGGAAGCTGCGGGAGCGGGTCGGCATCCTGCTGGAGACGCGCCCGGACTATCTGCCAAACAAACTATTGACGGCGGGACGTTCCGGGGAAGTCAATTTTGAAGGGATGATTGCCCGATCGCGGGTGATGCACAACGTTTTTGACAAGATCCGCCTGGCCGCTCAGTCGGACGCCACGGTCCTCATCACTGGGGAGAGCGGTGCGGGGAAGGAACTGGTGGCCCGGGCGATCCACAGCCGGTCCCTGCGCAGCAACGGCCCGTTCATCGCAGTCCACACGGGGGCCATCCCCAGGGACCTCATCGCCTCGGAGCTCTTTGGCCACGAGCGTGGGTCCTTCACCGGCGCGGTGGAGCGCAAGGAGGGCAAGTTCGAACTGGCGGAGGGGGGGTCGATCTTTCTGGACGAGATCTCGACGATGGACGAACGTACGCAGATCAACCTGCTGCGCATCCTCGAGAGCTTTGCCTATATGCGCATCGGCGGGAAGAAAGAGCGGCGGGCGGATGTCCGGGTGGTGGCGGCGACGAACCGCGAGCTGTCCCTGATGGTCCAGCAGGGGAGCTTTCGAGAGGACCTTTTTTACCGGCTCAATATTTTACAGATCGCCCTGCCCCCGCTGCGCGAACGGCGGGAGGACATCGCCCTTCTGGCCAACGAGTTTATCGCATCGTTTGCTGCGCATTATCACAAACCCCCCATCGTAGTGCCCACGGAGACCCAGCGGCTGCTGGAGGGGTACCCCTGGCCGGGGAATGTCCGTGAACTGCGGAACGTCATCGAACAGGCCGTCCTTCTGGTGCGCGGCGTCACGCTGGACCCGGAACTTCTGCCCCAGATGATTTACCGCGCTGGGCCACCTGAGGAGGTCATCCGCATTCCTCTGGGATGGACCATGCGCGATGCGGAGAAGGAGATTATCTTGCGGACGCTGGAATCGAAAGACGGCAACAAGAAGATCACTGCTGAGGTGCTCGGAATCAGCAGGCGGTCCCTCTATAACAAACTGGCCGAGTATAGTACTCCTCATGCCCCTCTTCTGGAAGAGGAAGAATCTCGGCGGCCCGTACCATGAAGCCTGACACAGAGAACCTGACGCGGGGAGCCCGCCGCAGCCCGGAGCGCGAGGCGTCCGCCACCGATCTCCGCCAGCTTTCGGCGGCGGCGGCCCATGAGATCAGAAACCCCCTGAACACCATGGCCATCCACTGTGAACTTTTAGAGGGCCGCATCGGCAAGACCCATTTTGTCGACAAGGAGCGCGAGGCCATCCTGAGGTCTGTGGAAGTGCTGGTTAGCGAGGTGCAGCGCATCGATAAGATCCTGGACCGGTTTCTGACCCACGCGGGACCTCCCGAGGTGGATCGGGAGCCGGTGGCTGCGGATGTCTGGTTGAACCAGGTCGTGACGCAGGCCCGCGGAGACGCGGAGCCCAGGGGCGTGAACATCACCCTGGTGCATTCGCCCCTGGGCCGGTGGAACGTGGACGCGGTCACCCTGGCGCGGGCGATCCAGGCGGTGGTCGAGAACGCGATCCTGGCGACGTCCCCCGGAGGGCGAGTGGAAGTGGAGGCGAGTAGCAATGGAGAGCGGGCGCTTATCCAGGTCACCGATCATGGCGAGGGGATCCCGGCGGATCTGCTGTCCACAGTGTACCACCTGGGCTACACCACCCGGCAGGGCCATGCCGGGCTGGGTCTGGCCATCGCCAAGCAGGTGGTCAAGGCCCAGCATGGCGGAGATATCGCCATCCACAGCAAGGTTGGCAAGGGCACCAGCGTCACCATGAGCGTTCCCCTGGACGACGAGATCTAGCAGGGCGATGTGCTGCAGGGCGAGAGCAACCGATCGATGGTGTCGACCAGGTTCCTGGGCCGGCAGGGCTTCGGCAGGCGGGCATCAAAGCGGGTCCGCCCGATCGAGCCATGTTCTCCGGACAGGGCAATCAGCTTCGGCGGTGACGCACCGTGTTCGATGATCCGGCAGGCCAGTTCGTCCCCTTGCATGCCCGGCAGGTGCAGGTCGGTGATCACCACGTCGTAATGGCCTCCCCGCTTGACAGCGTCCATGGCGGCCTCGGCGGACATCACGGATTCCACCGCGAACCCGCGGAATCCCAGATACTCGCGGATCGCGTTGACCCCTTCCCGATCGTCATCTACCAGTAAAATCTGAATCATTGGAGTGAGCCATTTTCGACAGCCAGGAGGATGACGCAAGGTCTTCCGAGCGAATTCGGCGTGATTTCTTGAAGCGGTTCAAGCCGGGGGTCTCGCTGCCCGATGGGAGGATCAAATCCAACTGGAGGTTCCTACATGGGCAAGCTCATCCCCCCCTTACATGAGACCAATGTACAAGAAGCGGAGCATATCGTGGCAGGCGAGGATCGGGCTGGCCTGCTCCAGACCCGGTCGAAGGAACTCGCTAACTCCCTTCGTCGCGCAGAGGAGGAGTTCGATCTGGATGAACTCGATCGCCTGGCTCGCCGTCATGCCAGAACCCCCGCCAGCGGCTCGGCGGAGGCGCTGGAGGCATTGTCCGTCGTGGTGCGCTGCGCCCCCGAACTCTTCTCCCGGGCAGAGGTGAACCTGCAACCTTCCCGGCTTGAGGGCCTGGCGGATCGCGAAAGGGCGCTCTCGGTCCTTTGCCCGGTCATCATCCGGCTCTCCGACTTGGTGCAGGACTCCCAGCTGGAACAAGGCGACGAGATCGTCGAACTCCTGACGGTGGGGTGCAGGCAGGCAGAAGGCCTGGACTCAGCCCGGCTTTACAGCAATGACCGGCTCGCGCAGGCGATGCACACGCTGACCGTTTACCAGCGACGTGTCGGCGAGGAGGGGGCGCATCTGTCGGCCGAAACGCGAGACCGCAGCCAGCCCAAGAAGAAAAAACACTAATTCAGGCATGCTGCTGCTATAGATCGGCGACTTTAATTCCGGGAGCCGCCGTGAAGACCATCTTCGTTGTAGATGACGATCCAGACCAGGCAGAGTTGCTCGCGCAGGTCCTGAGCGCCCGTGGACGGCGCGTCAACGCATACTCCGATCCCATCCGGGCGCTGGCCGCGTTGAACCACGAAGGCGCGGATTTGCTGATTGCTGACCTCTCCATGCCCTGGATCGATGGCAAGGACGTCATCATCTCGGCCAGGATTCGCTGGCCGGAGCTGAAGATCATGCTGGTTTCTGGATATTCCAAGGGGGCAGAAATCGCCGCGCGGGAGGGCTTGCGGTTCTTCGCGAAGCCGCTGGATTTCGACTCTCTGCGTCACGCCGTGAGCCTGGCGCTCTTTGAGGAGCCCGAGCCTCGTCTCTGACTTTGGCTGGCGAGCAGGGTGAGCCGTCAGAGATGTAAGAAGGGGTCAGGCATCGCCGATTTCCATGTGCCCCAACCCACCCAGTCCGATGGGCATGGCTCCTCCAGGCGCCAGCCCGTATTCAGCCAGCTTGTTGTAGATGGAGCGCCTGCTGATGCCTAGGGCCTCTGCCGTCGCCGTCTTGTTGCCCTGATGGGCCTCCAGGGTGCGTAGGATGACGTCTCTTTCGATCTCGGCCATTGTCGTGCCGATCGAGATCTTGATGACCTCCTCGCGGGGTGGCTCGCGATGGAGCATCTGCGGCAGGAGCAAGGGGTCCAGCTCGTTGCCCCGGGCCAGGAGCACCGCTTGCTCCATGACATTCCGCAGCTCCCTGACATTGCCCGGCCAAGAGTAGCTCGAGAGCAGACGCTGCGTCTCTGCCGGCACCGTCGTCACCGGCTTGTTGTACTTGGCAGAAAACTCGCGCAAGAGCTCCGAGGCCAGGATGGGGATGTCCTCGGTGCGCTCGCGCAGGGAGGGCAGCTTGGTGGTGAAGATGTTGAGCCGATAGAGCAGGTCCTCGCGGAACTGCCCGGCCCGCACCATCGCTTCCAGGTCCCGATTGGACGCTGCGACGATGCGGACGTTGGCGACCCGTTCCTTGCGCCCGCCCACCCGCGCGTAGCGGAAGGTTTCCAGGACCCGGAGCAGGTTGACCTGGGTCCGGTCGTCCATGGTCGAGATCTCGTCGAGGAAGAGGGTGCCCCCCTCGGCCAGCTCGAACTTCCCCGGCTTCCGCTCGGTGGCCCCGGTGAACGACCCTTTCTCGTGGCCGAAGAGTTCCGAGGCGATCAGCTCCTGGGGGATCGCGCCAGTGTGAAGGGCGATGAACGGCCCCTGTGCGCGCACCGATCGATTGTGGATGGCGCGGGCGACGAGTTCCTTGCCGGTGCCGCTTTCACCGACAATCAGCACGGTGGTGTCCACGCCGGCGGCCAGCCGGATTCGTTCGAACACCGCGCGCATCGAACGCGACCGGGCGTGCATCCCGTCGAAGGTCACCGTCTCCGTCTTGTCCGTCGAGAGCAGCTTGTTCGGCAGATAGGCCGGCGGATCGGACAGCAAAGCCCGGCACAGGGCCAGAAGCCGCTTCGGTTTGAGCGGCTTGGTCATGTACTCGATGGCCCCGCGTTTCAGCGCGGTCACCGCCGAGCGGATGGTTCCGTGGCCGGTGATAAGGACGCAGGCCGTGTCCGGGCACGACTCGCGGACCGTGCGAATCAACGAGATGCCGTTGCGCCCTGGCAGTTGCAGGTCGCAGAGCACGAGGTGGAACGTTTCTTCACGCAGGCAGCTCTCTAGCGCCTGCTCCGCGCTGAGCGCTTGACGTACTTCGTACCCTTCTGCGGTAAGCAATTCATCGAGGGCTTGTACAAGGTGAGCATCGTCATCGACGACCAAGATCTTGGAAGGCATGAAAATCTCCTCACTGGGACTAGCCTTCAGAGAAGCAAACCTCAAGCCAACGTGAGATCGGGCCTTTTCGATATGATTGCTGCATCCAGGTGTGCAACATTAGTCCTCTCGAACCGGGGGTGTGTATAAATTCTGCGTTATCGTCCGTCCTGCGACCGCCTTTTCGGTCCCCCATAACCCGGATGCCGGCGCAAAAAAAGGGCATCCCTTGCGGGACGCCCACTTGAACCAGAACCTTGCGACCGGACGCTAGCCGGGCGGCGGCTGGAGCAGCACGAAGAAGGATTGATCACCCTTCTGGATCAGCAGCACGTGGCCCCCCTGCCGATCCGTCCCCAGCATCTTCACCGCCTCCTCGGCGCTTTTCACCGGCCTGCGGTCGATCTCCAGGATCAAGTCACCCCGGGACAGGTTCACCTCCGCCGCCGGACTGCCCTGCTTGACCCCGGCGATGACCACTCCGCCCTGCGCCTTCAACCCCAGCCGTTCCGCCATCTGCGGGGTCAGGCTCTGCAATTGAAGGCCCAGCTTGGCCTTGGCCTTGCCCTGGTCCTCCGTCGCCTTGCCCCCGGCGATCTCGTCCTCCCCGGGCAGCTCCCCGGCCTTGGCCTGGAGACTGACCGTCTTGCCATCTCGCCAGATGTTCAGGGCCACGTTGTCCCCCACCTTCCTCATCAGCACCAGGCGCTGAACGTCGCGAGAGCTCTCGACCTTCTTGCCGTCCACGTTCAGGATCACATCGCCGCGACGAATGCCGGCCTTCTCCGCCGGGCCCGCCGGGATCAGTCCCTGCACCAGGGCCCCCGTCTCCGGCGCCCCCATGGCCTTGGCCAGCTCGCCGTTCATCTCCTGCATGGTGATCCCCAGGTACGGCCGCTTCACCTTTCCGCTCGCAATGAGGTCCCGGATGACCGGCCTGGCCATGTCCGAGGGCACCGCGAACCCGATGCCGATGTTGCCCCCGGGACCCAGGATCGCCGTGTTGATCCCGATGACCTCACCAGACAGGTTCACCAGCGGCCCGCCGGAGTTGCCGGGGTTGATCGACGCGTCCGTCTGCAAAAAGTCCTGGTATCCGCCCCGGGTGTCCGCGATGCCGCTGCGTCCCTTGGCGCTGATGACCCCCACGGTGACCGTGTGGTCCAGGCCGAACGGGTTGCCGATGGCGATGACCCACTCGCCCACCAGTAGCTTTTCCGACTCGCCGATCTTGGCCGCCCGCACCGGATAGTTCTTCGTATCGACCTTGATCACCGCCAGGTCGCTTCGCGGGTCCGTGCCGATGATCTTGGCCGGCATCTCTTTCCCATCGGCGAACTTCACCGTGATCTCGTTGGCGCCGCCCACCACGTGGTTGTTCGTGAGAATCATCCCCTTCTCATCGATGACCACCCCGGAACCGGCCCCTCGCTGCACCGGTCCGCTGTCCTCGTCGTCCGGCTGGACGCCGTCGCCGTCATCCGGCCCGCCAAAGGGCCCGAAGGGGAAGGGGAACCCGCCCAAGGGATTGCGTCGCATCGCCCGGCTTATCTTTTGCCGCTTGGCGACGCGAATGCTGACCACGCTCGGAGCCAGCTGGTCGGCGACCAGCGCGAAGGTCCGGGAGACTTCCTTGGCCACCTCCAGTTGCGAGCGCGAGGGCGGGGGCAGGGCCGGCACCAACGCACTCGGGGCCCCTGTCGCCGCGGCAGAGGCCGGCTGGTCCCACGAGACCTTCATTTTGGTGCATGCCAGCGTGACCATCACACCCATGCTGAAGAGCGCCACGCTGCGAAGCGTCCGCGCGACCCGAAAACTGCTGGACATGAGAAATTCTCCTTCAAGTGTCGGTTGTGGCGCCAGGGCCAGGCCAGGCGCTCCAGGATATAACGATCCAGGTCCGGGGTTCATTCCCTGCCGAGCCACAAGATGAGACTTTCAAGCGAGCCGCACCGTTGCACAGCCCCGCCCGGCTGCCTGAGAGCGCCGAAGCGCCTGTTGACCGCCTGCCTGACCGGCGGCGGGCCGGATTCTCGGCTACTATGACAAAGCTTGAAGATTCGCACCAAATTGATCGGGCTTCTCTCCGGCCTGCTTCTCCTGGTTATCCTGACCACCACCCTGGGCGGGTGGCTCATGCTGAACAGCAGGGTGCAGAAGAGTGTCCGGGAAGACGCCCAATCCACCGCCAACGCCATCGCCAACAGCTTGGAAGAATACCTGCAAAGCGAGCACTCCGACGAGGAGGTCGCCGAGCGCCTGGAGTCCATCCGCCGCCGCTACCTCTGGGTGGTCAAGTTGGCCCTGTCCTTCGCCACCGAGGAGGGCGAGACCGTCCAGGTGGTCCTTCCCGTCGGCGGCGAGGTCGAGGTCTCGCGCCCGAAGACCCCCCGCCACCCCCACAGCGACCGCGCCGTGCAGTACGAGGCCCGCCGCTCCCTCTTCGACCATGGCGAGAG
>JBBRLA010000091.1:0-18340 GCA_038231615.1 Polyangia bacterium
ATGGCGCGCACGGTGTTCCGCGAGGAACTGAACCTGGCCAAGCGAATCGAGCTGGCCCGGCGCGGCATGCGGCTGTGGGAAGAAGCGCGCGGCGTATGGGCCCGAACCTCCAAGCGATGAAAGAAGCACCTGGCCGGGCAGCTTTTGGCGTACCGCCTCACTCCCTTCGGTCACGTACAGTAGTACGCTCCCTCGGTCGCTGCGGGGGTGCGCCAAAATCTGCTCCGGCCAGGTGCTTCTTTCGGATATTCGGACAGGACGCTTGTTCGGACATGAGGCTGTTTCGGACGGGACGCTTTTTCGGAAGGAGGCTTTTTGCTGATAAGGACGCTGCATTAACGTGACTCTGGTTGGCATGAGATGGGCTAGGCAGTGAAAAACAGGAGGCACCTGTGGGAGTAGGGCTTTATGTCTATCCGCGCTTCGCGGTGCACATCACCACCGGGCAATCGGTGCCCATCGAGCGGCTGCGGGCGTATCCGCTGTGGCACCCCTCGGTGGGCATGGACGGACGCATGGTGTCGGGGCACGTGCTCTACGTCTCCCAGGCGCTGCACGAGGCGATGATGGAAGTGGCCCTGGGGGTGTCGGAATCGTGGGAGGCAGAGGTCGAGGTCGAGCGCGGCGAGGAGGACATCGCCCATCGGCTGGCAGCGCCGATCTACGCCAGCCGCTTTGCGTCAATCCCTCAATTGGTACACGCCATCGCTGATCGCACCCGGGCGGCACTGCCGGTGACCAAGCGCAAGGTGCTGCGGCCCATCGCCCCGGACGCCACCCCGGCGGAGATCTTGGTCGACCTGGAGGCGGCGCTGCACAAGGAGGGGCTTCACGTGCTGGTGCCTCTGTCCGTGGGGCGGCGGTATCAGCTTTTCACCGATGCCACCGAGGCGCTCTTGCCGGTGTCGCCGCTTACCCTGGGGCGGGCGCCGCGGCTGTGCTTCGTGCTGCTGTCCACCGACGATCTGATCGAGAAGCGCGCGGGCAGCCCGTGGCTGCGGCAGGCGGCGGAGTTGATGGTGCTGCCGATAAACGCAGTGCGCATCCCCGAGGCGGTGGGCTTCATCGGCGACCTTTTGCCCCTGCGCGGGGCGCTTTTGGACGAACATTTGATGGGGGAACTGGCCACCACGGTGCAGGAGGTCACCGGGGGCTGGCCGGATCTCTGCGATCGGTTTTATGGCACTTTGGGGCAGCTTCGTGACGTGGATGCCCTGCGGGAGCGGCTGCAGCGGCTGTTGGCCCTGTTGCGGGCCGCCGAGGAGGACCCCACCCGGGGAGACGAGCTTCTGGCGCTGTCCCTGGGGGGCGCCGACATCGACCTGGCCGATCTGCGGCAGTTCCAGTCGCTTTCGGAGAAAAAGAGCGACGGGGGTCACGGCGGCGAGGACCGCGACACGCTGCTGGACGTGCTGCACCGCCCGCGGCCCTTCACCTGGGAGCAGCATGGCCGGGGCTATCTGGACGGGGTGCTGGGGCGAGAACGGGGCACGGCGGTGCCGCGAAGCCGGGTCATCGAGGTCGCCTTGCGGGGCCGGCTGCTTGCCGGGAAGTCGGCGCACACGCCGCCTGTGCGGGGCAGCACGCCGCCTGTGCGGGGGACGGAGGCAGCGTCTCGGCCGGCGGGAGCGCTGTCCGTGCGCTGGCTTCACGTGTCGGATTTTCACTTTTCCCAGCATTCGGATGGGGCCAGCGCCATCGTGCTGCAAGCGCTGCTGGCCACAGTGGCGGAGCTGCGGCAGCGGGGGCGCGAGCTGGACCTGATCTTCGTCACCGGTGACATCGCCAACACCGGCGCCGAGGGGGAGTACCTGCTGGCCGAGGCGTATTTGGGCGAGCTGTGCCAGGTCGCGGGGGTGCCTCGCTCGGCGCTGCACATGGTCCCGGGCAACCACGACGTGAACCGCCCGGCGGGCGACGGCCTGGCCCGCACGCTCCCGGACGCCGAGGCGGCGCAGCGCTACTTCCAGCCGGGGGCGCACCGCCATCACCTGCTGAAGCTGGAGGCGTTTCGCGCGTTCTACAATCGCTTCTACGCGGGGGAGCCACGGAAGGACGCCAGGGACGACAAGGCACCGCGGGCCGCCGCCCCGGGACAGGCCACCGCGGGGGCGGAGATCGTACTGGTGCGCGACCTGGACATCGGGGTGCTGCCGCTCAACACCGCGTGGTTTGCCCAGGACGACGGCGATAGCGGCAAGCTGATGGTCGGCGAGGCCCTGGTCCGCGCCGGCCTGGCCGCCATCGCCGGGGCCACCGTGCGCCTTTCGCTGATGCACCATCCGATCTCCGACCTGAGCCCGATCGAGCGCAAGCTGATCCAGGAGCGAGTCTCGGAAAGCTGCCACTTCCTGCTCCGCGGGCACCTTCATGACACCGAGGCCCAGTGGATCAGCACGCCGTACCAGCAGACCATCGTGCTGGCCGCTGGGGCCGCCTACCAGGGGCGCACGCGCTACCAAAACCGGGCCCTATATGTAGAAACGGACGTGGAAGCCGCCCAGAAAAGGCCGCCCGAGAAGTTGGCGGACAAGTTGCCCGAGAAGCGCCATGCCTGGGTCCATCCCTATCCGATCCGCTATGAACTCACCGGACACGACCGTTGGACACTGGACACCTCAGTGTTCCCCAAAAGCTATCCGACCTATCTAGAAACGCTGCCGCTGGTCTTATAGAAGTGCTTCATCAAGGGCATGAAGGAGCGGGCAATCCATCAGCCGGTGAAGCCGACAAGCCCCCAGTCTTATCTTATAGAAGTGGTTCATCAAGGGATGAAGGATGAAGGAGCGGGCCATCCATCGGCCGTTAAAGCCGACAGGCCGCCGGTCTTATAGAAGTGGTTCATCAAGGCATGAAGGAGCGGGCCATCCATCGGCCGGTGCAGCCGACAAGCCGCCGTTCTTATAGAAGTGGTTCATTAACCAAAGTCCTTTCAGATCAGAAAAAGAAAGTAAGGAAGAAGCACATGGCCGGAGCAGATTTTGGCGCTCCCCCGCAGCGACCGAGGGAGCGTACTACTGTACGTGACCGAAGGAGCGAGGAGGTACGCCAAAAGCTGCCCGGCCAGGTGCTTCTGTTAAGAGAGTAGATATTGCGCGGTGGGATGACAAGGGGTAGGTTACTCTGAGCATGGGACGAGAATTGCCCCAAGGTCGGAGGGTCGGGAATTATTCGGTAGAGCGCCTCTTGTCGAAGGCCGGTTTGTCGGCGTCCTATGCCGCCCGCCAAGTGCGGACGGATCGGGAATGCGTCCTTACCGTTTTTTATCTCGACCCCGACGAGGAACCGTGGCTGCGCTTCAAGCGGGAGACCGACCGGCTGACGGCCCTGCGCCACCCGAGCATCGCCGAGGTGCTGGATGTAGGGATCGCCCATGACGGGGCGCCGTACCTGGTGACCGAACTGAACCAGGGGGAGGACCTGGCCGGTCGGCTGCGGCGGAGCGGCGCGCTGACCCTGAGCGAGACGCTTTCCGTGGCGCGTCAGGCGGGGGCCGCGCTGTATGCGGGGCACGGTATCGGGGTGCTCCACCGGGACGTGCGGCCGGAGAACCTGTTCATCTTGACCCCAGCGGAGAACAAGGTCCATCGCGGCGAGGACGGCGAGGAACAACCCGGCTTCGACCGCATCAAGGTGCTGGGCTTTGGCGTGGGTCAGCTCCTGGAGTCGTCGTTGACCGGGGTGGCGCTGGTGGGCAGCCCGGACTACATGGCGCCGGAGCAGATCCGCGGCCATGCGCTGGACATCGACCCTCGGGTGGACCAGTACGCCCTGGCGGTGGTGCTGTATCAGGCGCTGACCACCCGGCGGCCGTTTCATGGGGACTCAGTGGGGGGTACGCTGGTGCAGGTGACCCGCGCCGAGGTGGAGCCGCTGCGGGCGCTGCGCCCGGATGTGCCGATCCACATCGAGGCCGCCATCAGTCGGGCAATGAGCCGGGAGCGGGAGTCTCGCTTCGAGGATTTGAACGCTTTTTTGCAGACCCTTCAGGAGGGGGTGCCCCTGCCGATGGGGATGGCCGAGCTGACCGAGCCCTGGCTCTCGCCCCCGGCGGATGTCGAGGAGGCCCGGCGCCTGGCCCTGGCCGCTGGGGCCGCACCGGCGGCGCCCCTGTCGATCGGCGTGTCTTCCGCCCTGGCGCTGGCCGCCATGACGCCGACGCCCGCGCCTTACGAAAGCGGGGAACATTCGGCGGAGCTTGTCGCCACCCCCGCGGGCCTGATGGAGGCGGGCGGATCGATTGGGGCAGCTGAGTCAATCCAGGCAGCCGAGTCAATCCAAGCTGTCGAGTCAATCCAGGCTGTCGAGCCGATGGAGGCGGTCGGGTCGGTTGGCACGGCCGACGGGGGGGTGGTCCAGCAGTTCATGAGCGAGCAGGCCACCGTGCCCCATTCGATGGAGGCGGTGATGAAGCTGGCGGTGCCCCCGCCGCCGGGGATGGAGGCGGGGTCCGCCGTGGCCGTTGGCGTTTCGCGATCGATGGCGCCGCAGGTAGAGGTCTTCGAGGACCTCTCGGCCCCGCTGGAGATCATCGCCGAGTACACCGACGACGGCCAGGTGCCGCGGGCAGGCGAGACCGAGGTCCCGATGCAGGTCGTCGAGCACACCCAGCGGAAGCTGCCCTCAATCATCGTGGACCTGCCGACGCGGCCGGTCGTGGACGGCGATCGCCTGCCCCGGGGCGTGGCCGCACCCAACGACGCCACCCGCCCCTCGACGAACATGCAGCGGGCGCAGCGGGCCCTACCAGATCTGTGGCACCGCCTGGCCGATCGGCTGGAGGCCCGCGCCTCGGTAACCGAGCGCATCGGCTGGGCCCTGGTGGGCGCCGGCCTGGGTGGGCTTTTGGGGTACTTCCTGGGATGAGCTGAGCCGCTTGGTCCGCCCGGTCGCGGCCCGCCAACCCTGGCGGTTACTCGGGCTTACCCGACGGTGTTGACGCAGCGGGCCGGCTGGCGATAACGTGAACGTCCAGCGGTTGTACCGCGCGGTGCCATTCCAAGGGGATACTCAATATCATGGACGACAACGGGCCTCCCGACGACAAAAAAGTCCGGCAAAGTACCTTCGGCCACTTCATTCAGACCTACTCCAGCTTTCTTTCCAGCTTTGTCATCGGGGTCGCCGGGCTGACCGCCACTTCCATTTATCAGTACAACCAGTCCCATGTGGCACAACGGCAGGCCGATTCACAGCAGCACATCGCCGAGACCCAGGCCGACAACTCGTGGAAGATCGAGCGCGCCAAGATCCTCTCGGAGAACCTGAAGGTGTTGACGGCACAGGGGGGGGACAACACGGAGCAGAAGTACGGGGTGCTGCTTTCCCTGACTCGGGGGAACATCCTGGATTCGGAGCTGGCGCTGTCCTATGCCCTGGAGTTGGGGAAAGAAAACCCCGACTACATGAGGAGCGTGCTGTCCAACACCCTGGAGAAGGACTACCGGCGCCTGCTCGGCGCCTACGAGATCACCTGCGAGGAACGCTACGGCCTGAGCCGGCCGGTGAAGATGTGCGAGATCGACAAGAAGGCCGAGCGGTCGGTGGCGCTGGCCGTGCTGATCATGGAGGAGACCGACCAGGCGCTGCAAGCCGACAAGCCGGGGCCCATGGTGCTGCTGAAGGACGAGCGAGAGGTGCACGCCGGCCTGACCAAGTTGCTGTGGATCTTCACGCCCTTTCTGAACGACCTGTACGAGCGACGGCAGTGGGACGAGATCGGCAAGTTCGAAAAGCAGTCGGTGGGGGCGCGGCTGGTCGCGTCGCTGGTGCTCCTGGCGGCGCACAACGGGGAGTTCGCCGCCAAGGCGGAGGCGGCGATGCTGGTCCAGAAGTCGGACGAAGAACGCCGCTGGCTGGTGGCCTACCTCCTGGGGCCGACCTGCGACGCGGAGTGCAAGGCGCGGGCGTCGGGCTACATGCTGACCGCGCTGGTCCACGCCATGGGCAGCTTCAACGAGCCGCTCCACGCGGTGCTGACCCGCCCGCACAATGAAACAACGGCCACGGTGACCCGGATCAACACCCGGTTCATGTTGTGCCAGGTGACCCCGGAAGAGGCGGCGGCGCTGCGCAATCAGGTGCTGGTGCCGGCGCTGACCGAGCAGTTGGCGAGGCCCAAACCGGACCTGTCGATCGTGGATGAGATCTCGGGGCTGCTGGCGCTGACGCCGGACCCGGTGCCGGGCCCGGTGGGGATGACGGACCCCAAGACGATGGACGCGTGGAAAGCGGCCATCGCGATGCTGCAAAAGGCCGGGCCGGAGCGTTATCAGCACTTCCAGGATCGCCGGGTGCAGCAGCAACGGGCCCGGCAGAACCCCACGGCGAAGATGAAGAAGTCCACGTTCTGCAGCGCCAAGGGGGAAGGGACCGAAACCGACGTGCAGCCCGACGAGGAATGAAGTTCCCCGAGGATGCCCCGGTGACCCGGGAGAAGCTGGATGTCCTGCGGGAGCGGATCGTCAGGCTGGGGGTGGACCTGGGCCGAGTGGACGAGCAAGCGGTGAAGGGGACCGGGCCCGGCGGACAGAAGGTGAACAAGACGCAGAGCGGGGTGCTGCTGCGCTACGAGCTGGCCCTCCCCGGTGGAGAAGGGGAGCAAGTGCTGGTGAAGTGGACCCGGGAGCGGCACCACTCGCTGAACCGCTTCCTGGCGCTGCGCGAGCTGGTGGATGAGATCGAGGAGCGGGTGTCGCCGGAGACCTCGGAGCGGCTGCGCGAGCGGGCGCGCATCCGCAAGCAGAAGGACCGGCAGCGCAGACGGCAGGGGTAGGCTGAGCAGCCGGGCAAACGTTCAAGCTGCCGGGGGTTTCCGTCGATGGATGCAGGCGACGGTGACCCATGCTAACGTTCAGTGATGAAATCCCGGCCATGCACCAGTTGATCTCGATGGCCAACCCCGTGCTGCTGCCTGCCGCAGCCTTACTGCGCCCCAGCTTTGGACATTTCCCCATCGTCCTGCTTCTCCTGTGCCTGCTGTGGATCGGCCTCCTGCGCCGCGTCCTCCCTGGGTTCGGCAGGCGGGCCACCGGTGTATCCCTGGTGGCAGTGCTCTTTTTGGTGGCCTCCTGGCTGCCCCGCATCGCCGCCGGAAGCTGGGGCAAGCCGATCCTGACCCCGGCCTACTACCACTGGATCATCCTGCCCTCGACAGCGGTGCAGATGGCGATGCTGCTGACCTTGATCAGCGCGCCAATCTGGGTGCCGCTTTCCTGGTGGGCGCGACGAACGGGGCCCCTCCCGAAGGCCGAAGCGACCGAAACGCCCGCGGGCGCCAGCCCGCCCGAGGTACCCGCCAGCCCGCCCGAGGTACCCGCGAGCGCCCTTCCGATTTTGCCGGCCCCGCCCATCGCCGGCCCCTCTCGGCGACAGGTCCTGACCGCCCTGTCGTATGCCGCGCCCGGGGCGGCGCTGATCCTCTCGGGATATGGAGTGCTGGAATCGCGCCGGCTGATCGTCCGCCGGGTGAAGCTGGCCGTTCCGGGGCTGCCGCCGGCCCTGCGGGGTCTGCGCATCGGCCAGGTCACCGACGTCCACGTAGCCTACGACCTGACCCCCATCGACAAGCTCGCCCGGGGCTGCGAACTCCTCGCCGGGGAGCGCCTGGACCTGATGATCGCCACCGGCGACCTGTGCGACAACGGGGCGCAGTACTCCGACGTGCTGGGGCTCATCGGCCAGGTCCCCTCCCGCCTGGGCCACTTCGCCTGCCTGGGCAACCACGAGCTGCACCTGGCGCCGCGCTTCGTCCACCGCACCTACGATCATTCGAACGTACACCTGCTGGAGGACCAGAGCCTCACCCTCCCCGGCCTGACCCTGGCCGCGGTGGGGTTTCCTCGGCGCGGGGCCACCAACCAGGGCGCGATGCTGATGCTGGACACCGCCCTGCGCGGGCGAGAGCACGACCCGTTCACCCTGGTGCTCTCCCACCATCCCCATGTCTTCAAGCACGCGGCCGGGCGCAACATCGGGCTGATGCTCTCGGGGCACACCCACGGCGGGCAGGTGGGCATCGGGGAGCGCGGCGTCATGGAACCGGCCTACGGCCTGGTGCGCGGCCTTTATCGCCTGGATGCATTTGACGGACAGGCTCATTCCCGCGACGCCAGCGACAGTTCCGCCCGACTCGCTCCGGCGGCGGGACAGCGGGCGCCGCAGCTCTTCGTCTCCAGCGGCCTTGGACACTGGCTGCCCTGGCGGGTCAATTGCCCGCCCGAGGTCGTGGTGATTGAGCTAACGTGACCCCCCGAGTATATTCTCGGGCACCATGGCCCACGACCAAAGCGACAAGATGGCGAAGGGCCTCTAGACGGCACCATGGCATATCGAACCAGCATCAAGGTCCGCTTCGGGGACGTGGACCACGCGGGGATCGTCTATTACCCTCATTTCTACATCTACTTCCACGAAGCCTTCGAGGACTTCTTCGATTCGGCGGGCCTGGCGTATCATGATCTCCTGGACGTGCGAAAGGTGGGTTTCCCGACGGTACACGTGAGCACGGACTTCAAACAGCCGCTGCGCTACGGCGACGCCCTGGACATCGAGCTGACGGTGCCGCGGCTATCGCGGCGCTCGGCGACGTTTCGCTATACCGGGTACCGGCATCGCGACGGGGTCCACTGCTGCACCACGGAGATCACGACGGCCTGCGTGGACATGAGCACCTTCCAGGCGCGGGAGATCCCCGACGACCTGCGGACGTTGTTCGAGAGGATCGCGTCATGAGCGGCCCCGCGCAGGCAGCGTCGCATCGCACGGGGATGCGCCGGGCGGCGACGGTGCTGGTGCTGCGACCGGTGCCGGGTGGGGCGACGGTGGAGGTGCTGCTGGTGCGGCGCAACCGGCAGGCCTCGTTCATGGCCGATGCGTACGTGTTTCCCGGGGGGCGGGTCGAGGAAGCGGACGGCGAAGGCGACCTGGCGCTGGCCGGCAGACGGGCGGCGGCGCGAGAGCTGCACGAAGAAGTCGGGCTGCGGCTGGACGAACGGGAGACGCGGGCGCTGCCGCTCTTCTCTCACTGGATCACCCCATCGGTGGAACCGAAGCGTTTCGACACAGACTTTTTCCTGGCGGCGCTGCCTCCGGGGCAAGAGCCGCGGACGGATGAGGCCGAGGTCTTCGATCTGCTCTGGCTGACGCCACAGGAAGCCCTTTACCGCTACGAACGGGCCGAACTGAAGCTGCCGCCACCGACGCGGGCCAACCTGGAGGACCTGCAGCAGGAGATCCAGGCGGTGGTACGAGACGGCGGCGCGGCGGATCTGGTCGCGGCGCTGCTTTCGCGGAGCGCCCGGCGACAACCCGTGGCGGTGCTGCCCAAGCTGGTGTGCGCGGAAGCCATCGACATCGGCGTCCGCGACCCGACGGGCGGGCCGGCCATCGCCATCGTCCTGCCCTGGGACCCGGAATTCTCCCGGCTCCCCGGCGAAGGTGAGGTGCTGCCAGCGCCGGGCCTGCCCGGCCAGCGCCCGCGGGCGTCGCGCTACCTGCTGACCGAGGGTCGCTGGTGGGCGCAGTACGCTGGAGACGCGCCCCTGGAGGGACAGGATGGGTGAGCCACGGTCGCTGATCGATTGCCTGGCACAGGCACAGAACCCCTTCGCCGCCGCGGTGGTCAGCGAGCAGGACGTCGCCACCGGTGCCGCCGAGGTCCCCGACGTGGCGTCGATCCACAGCCAGGCCCGCGCCGCCCTGCTGAAGGCGCTGCACACGGCCCGGTCTCGTGGAGGCGGCCCCCCACAGGTGCTCCTCATCACCGGTGAGAAGGGCGATGGCAAGTCCCATCTTCTGGCCTGGCTGCGACGGCAGAAGCGCGGCGACTTCGTCTTCGCGTCCGTCCCGCCTCTCTCCGACCCGGGAGAGCCCTTTCGCCACGCCCTGCGCCACGTCCTTTCCAGCCTGCGGCGTCCCGCGCCATCGCCGCCAGATGTCGCGGATGCGATGTTCCACTCGCCCCTGGACCGACTGGTGTGGGAGATCCTTTTCTCTCAGGCACAGGACCTGTTGGACACGGCCCGCGACGGACTCTACGACGGCGCCCCGGGCCTTCCCCGGCTGCTCCTGCCCCTGTGCGAGGACGCTGGCGAACCCCGTGACGCCGTCGCCTTCGCCGCGGGGGCGCAGCGGATGTGGTCGCAGATCGAGCCCGGCCTCCTGCGCCACATGCTCTCGCTGCCCCAGGAGGCGCCTACCGACGTCGTGGCCCGCACCGTGCTGGTGCAATACCCCCACCCGGACCGCCGCGCTCTGTGCGCCGCCTGGCTGGCCGGCGAGGAGTTGGGGGCGGACGATCTCGCGCGCCTTTCGATCAAGCACTCCATCGACAGCGAGGCCTCGTCGCGGCGTCTCCTGACCTCGCTGTGCCGGCTTTCCCCGCAGCCGCTGGTCCTGTGCTTCGACCAGATCGAGGGCACCACCGACCGCCTGCGGGAGCCGGGGCTGCGGGCCCTGTCCGACGTGGTGCGCGAGGTCCACGCCCGCGGCGGGGCGACCTGCCAGGTGATCACCTGCCTGTCCAGTCTATGGCCTTCGTTTCGGGAGAAGCTGTCCATCGCCCCCTCCCCTTCCGGCTCGACCCCGTCACCGTCACCCATGGCGACGCTCGTGCCGCCGCTGCTGGAGCAAGTGGCACTCGCGCCCATTGAGCCGGGTCAGGTGCGGGACCTGGTGGTGGCGCGGCTGGCGCTGGCCTTCGCCGATGAAATGACCCCGCCAAGGCCGACGCCGACCTATCCCTTCGAGGAGGCCGAGGTGCTGGCCCTGGCGCAGGGCGCGGGCCTGGGCCATGCACGCGAGTCGCTGCGTTTCTTCGAGGGCGAGTTCGAGAAGCGCCGCGACGCGCTGGTGTCGCCAGGGCAGGCGGTCAACGCCAGCACGCTGCCGCCGCCGACCACCGATGCCGGGGTGCTGGAGGCGGCGCTGCGCACGGCGGAGAAGCAGGTCCGCGCCGGCCTTTTGGAGACCCTGCCGGGTGCGCGGGCCAGCGCCCTGAGGGCGGTCCTGCGGGAGCTGTGCGAGGGGACGCGCCAGCTTCCCCGGGGAATTGCCGGCACGCTGATGGTGAGCTGCGACCCGATTCTCGGCGGCGGGCTGCGATTGACGGTGCAGCCGCCGACGTCCGGGGGGTCGCTTCCGGGCCCCTCGCGTCCTGCCGAACAGCCACCCGCCGCCCGACTTCGTGTCGCCACCGAGATCTGCAACGCCGCCGTGGGGCCGGCACTCTTCGCCGCCGCCAGCCGGTTGGGTCGGCAGGTCCAGGAGGGACGGGCAAACCTGGCGCTGGTCTTGCGGGAGGAAGGTCTCTCCCTGGGCGCGGGCAGCGCCACGGCGCACAAGACGATGGAGACCTTGAAGCGACAGCTCGTCGCCGAGGCGGACGGTCAGCCCGCGGGGCGGGGCGGCGTGCTGTGGCTCGGCACCGACGAGGTGGTCGAGTTGCTTGCCGCGGAGCAAGTTCTGCATTCCGCGTCGGCGGGGGAACTGTCCGCCGGCCCGCGAGCGATCAGCCGGGCGGAAGCGCTCTCGCTCTTGCTCCAGCGAGAAGGCGGCCCTCCCCGGACGCTCCTGCGACTCGTCGGTCGCATCCAGGGACACGCGACCGACGAGGCACGGCGGTCGTCGTTTTCAGGACAACTGGAGATGCCGTCCAGCGAACCCGGCGCCCCGACGCAAGCACCGGTGAATGAAGCCGACGCGGCGCCACAGCCACAGCCACACAGTGAGGGGATGGGCCAAAACAACAGCACGGGCCGGGTGACCCAGCTCGGCCTGGGGGTTGTCCCGGTTGTCCCGGCTGGGCCGCCGCGCCCGATCCATGCCACGCTGCCCCTGGGCACGCCGATCGTCCCCGCCGGCCGAGACCAGGGAAAGCGCCGGTCCTAAAAGGGGTAGACAGTCCAGCTCCCCAATCGGTTTTCGTGACCCCTCTCACATCTTTGTTTTCCCGTGGAAAAAGATGCGTGAAGGACGTTTCAAGACCCGGTCTCGCGGTGTATTCTCACCCTTGAGCAGTTCTTGGCCATACCCACCTGGCACCCTGTATGGCCCGCCTGAGGAGGCTTTGATGGACCTTGCCCCTGCCCCCCGTGCGGTCGTCTTTGCACTGGAGGACCTTCCGGAGACCGATCGGCAGCACATCCTTTCGGTGGCGAACCACCTTCACCTGGACATCCGTCCCGAGAGCTGGCGCGCGCCCCTGGTGCTGACCGGCGACACCCCGGCCCCGGTCCCCGGGCTTTTCAACGACATCGAGCTGTCCAGCGCCGGCCCGTCCTTGATGCTGCTGGCACTGCGGCTGCTCCTGGCGGACGCCTACCACTGGCCCGAGCAGCGCTGGCTCGGGGGCGACGGCGGCTACGCCCTCTATGCCGCCGACCCGCGCTTTACCGCCGACTCCCTGTCCCACGCCCTGTCCGAGCAGGCCGGAATGAAGGTCCAGCGCGGCCTTCTGCCACGTGGCCCCCGGCCGCCGGTGTCCCCAGGAGACCGCGTCCCCGTGCTGGGCTGGCAGGTGCCGGTCCTGGGCGGCAAGGACCCGGTTGGCAAGCTGCGCGACCTGCGCCCGCAGGACCAGCGCCAGCATACCTTCGGTGGCGTCCGCGCGCCGCTGGGCATGGTACCAGGCAACCTCACCGACCGCTACCGTCTCTTTCTCGCTGTTTCCGACGTCCACCGCGACGGCGACCACGCCAGCGCCCGGGTCGAGCTTTTGTGCATCGACGGATCCCTGGGCGAGCCCCTGGCCGCGACCCTTCAGGTGACCCTGGCCGATCTGGGCGCCCTCTCTGATGGGCATGTCGACGATGACGAAGCCCTGGCCGACCTCCTGCGCGAGGTCCTGCCAAGCTGCCTCTTGCTGACGCCGCGGGGCGAACTGCTGATCCTCGACCTGTACCACCTGGGCCTTTCGGCCAGTCCCATCGGCCTGATGCGCTTCATGGGCCTGCGGATGTGCCCTGCCCCCGATGGGGTCAGCGAGGACGAGGGCGCCGAGCTGATCGATCCCTCCCTGTGGGAGCCGGGCCTGCTCTCGGCGCTCCTTCTTCCCGAGGAGATCCGCATCTCCGGCGGTGGACGCTTCGTCAGCCTGCGCTTCTCCGGCAGGCGGGACGGCCTGCCCCTGGACGCCTTCGTGCTCCTCGACACCCGCCGCGCCGCGGGCCCGGCGGCACCCGTGGCCTGGCCGATCCTGCTGGACGGCCCCGCCCCGGTCCTGGCCATTTCGCCGGATGAACGCCTCCTGGCCGTAGCCGGTCCCGCCGTGGCCCATCGGCTGGACAAAAGCCCGCGCCCCGCCAGTTCCGCCATGACCCCGCGCCTTTGCGGCGTGGAAGTCATGCCTCCCCTGTCCCCCGCATGCCTCGACTCGCCGATGGCGGAAGAGTGGCTCACCGCGCATGCCGCCGATCTGCTGCTCTTCGCCTTGCCCGCGCCTGGCGCCGGCAGGGGCCTGCGTCCCTGGGCCAGCGTCTCCCTGCCCGCCGAGATGCGCGGGCCCGGCGTCCTCTCGCTCCACTTCCTCCCAGACTCACACGCCCTGGTTTGCCACCAGCCTGACGGGAACCTGCTGTGCACCATCGAGTTGCCCGGTCCCGGGGTCGCAGCCGCTGTGCCGGTGCGGGCCAGTGTCCGGCCGACCACCCAGCGTGATCTCCTCTCCTTGCTCGGCGCCGAGGGAGGCCACCCCCTGCGCCACCTCCTCCGCCTGCTGCAATCGTCCCATCACCCGCCCCAGCATAGGCCCCAACCTATGATCATCGATGAAGAGATCCCCGGCCTGGGGTTTCTCGATCTCTTTAGCGGCGGCCCGGCCTTCAGCGAGGCCCGCGACTTCAGCGGCCTGCTCCGCGCCGGGATCGGCGAGGTGGCCGAGGCCGTACTCCGCGACTACCTCTCCACCCACCCACACACCCTCGACGGCGCGACCCGAACCACCCTCGCCAGCTGACCCGCCGGCCACGCAGCCCGCAAAACCCACGCCAAAAGGCCAGCCCCGGCAAGACCTTCCCCATCGTCGTTGACGCCGCGACGCCGACGAAGATACCGTGAAAGAGATGATCCCTGCGCGTCCCCATGCAACAGGCAGGTCGTACCCGCCTCTTGCGGCTGGGGCGCGGGCCGGGAGTGCGCGATTTGGCTGCCAGCCCCTGGTGCTGCTGCTGATCCTGGTCCTCTTGTGCGCGACCTCGCAGGCGGCGGGACGCAGGTCGGCGGCAGACCGGGCGAAAGCGGCGCGAGCGCAATCCACAGCCCTGGCAAATGCTGCCGCGGCCAACGCCGATCCCGAACCCGCCCCTGGACCCGAGGGCACCCCCCTGCCCGAGGCCGCCCTGGAACCCATGCCGGTACCGCCCAAGGTCGGCTCGTCCGGTGAGATCATCAACGACCTGTCCCAGCTACCCGAAGTGGATGACCGACCCCCGCAGCCGACGCCACCCCCCCGGACGCAGGTACAACCCCTGCCCTACATCGGGCAGATGCTGGAGGAGCCTTCCCGAGACTTCGTGCCCAACCAACCGAACCATGTCGATCCCCGCATCGCCTGGGAGAGTATCTTCGCTCCCCCATTGCCCACGCCAGCCGAGCTGCGAGCGCGGCGCATGCGGGGCATCGGCGCGGTGCTGATCGGGGCTGGGGCGGTCTTCTCCCTGGTGACAGTGGGGGTGCTGGTGAGCGGGCGCGACTCGACAGCCGCGCGCGACTTCGGCTTCGGCCTCGCGGGCCTCTCGGGAGCGAGCCTGGCGGTGGGCATTCCCCTGGTGGCCGTGGGCGTCGGCCGCGTCCGCGCCGCCCGCCTTAGCGCCGCCGGGCTCTCATCGTGGGCGCCGCCACAACCGCCACAACCGCCACAACCATTCGGCCGGCAGGGCAGCCTGGCGTTCGCATTTTGAACCCATTTCACTGCCAGCGCACAAAAGAGGCCCAGGGTCGTCCTGTCGGTTACAAATATACCATGCTTTCACCAACGCGAGGTCTGATGTACATGACCCAACGCCTTCGCCACGTGCCACGATGCGTGTCCCGGGCCCCCCGGGTGCTCCTTCCCATGCTGATCCTGGTCCTTGCCGCCGGCTGCGGCAGCGGAAAGACGGGAGGTGGAGTTCCCGCCCCGGACATGCGCAAGGCTGGGATGGGCGACACACCGGATGCCGGTACCTCACCCGACCTGTCGCAGCCACCGGGGCCCTACACCACGCCGTTCCCCCCGACGATGCCGCAGGTCAAGACCGGCAGCGGCGCGGTACTGGCCAATCCCAAGGTAGTGCCCGTATTCTTCCCGTCAGACCCGCTACAAAGCCAGGTGGTCAGTTTCCTTCAGGCGTACCTGGCGCGCTCGCAGGCGTGGCTGGCGCTGGCCCAGTATGGCGTCGGCGCGGCCACCCTGGCTTCGCCGGTGATCCTGCCGCAGACGCTGGCTGCGTCCAGCACCGACACCGACCTGCGCACGCTGCTGGCCGCCCGCATTGCCGATCATTCCTTGCCCACGCCGGATGCCAACACCGCCTATGTGATCTTTCTTCCCAGTGCGGTGTCGCTGAGTTCGGAGGGCGGGGTGAGCTGCCAGGACTTCGCCGGCTACCATCAGCTTGCCCAGCTCGCCGACGGCACTCACGTGCCCTACGCAGTGCTGCCCCGATGCAGCCGCACCATCCTCGGGGAGCTGACATCGCCCACGTCCCACGAACTGGCGGAGATGGCCACCGACCCGGTGCTCACCGCCAACAACGACATGGCGGAGCCTTACGCCCTGTGGACCATCGGGCTGCACGGGGCGGAGATCGGGGACCTGTGCCAAAACCTGTCCGACCCGGCGCTGAACGAGTCCGGGATCGGGGTAGTGGCATGCATCTGGTCCAACGTGGCGGCGCAAGCCAGGCAGGACCCCTGCCAGCCGGCACTCTCGGGGACGTCGTTCTTCAGCGTGCCCATCCTGACGGAGCTGATCTCGGTGAACATCAACAGCGTCATCCACAAGGTGGAATCGGTGGCGGTGGGCGCCGGGCAAACCCAGACCATCGAGGTGCGGCTCCTGGCAGGCGGCACCCCGAGCCCGTCGTGGTCGGTGAGCGCGGCAGAGGTACCGGTGCCGCTGCAAACCGGTGGGCAGGCGCCCCCGGTGCTCAAGCTCTCCTTTATGGAAACGCCGCAAGGGCAGGATGGGACCCTCCTGCATCTGCAGATCACCGCGGGGGCGGCGGCCAAGGCCGGGTTTACCACGGTGGTGCTGACCTCGACGGGGCGCACGGCGAACGGCGTGGAGACGCAGACCCAATGGGTGGCCGCGGTGCGGCTGACCAACTGAACTCCAAACCCGGGGAAATCCCCAGGGGAGGGACGGCAGGATAGATTGCGATCCGAAAGACGGCGGCAAGCACGACCGTTGGTGAGATGGCGTTGCAGCCGAAGAATCAGGTAGGGCGGGAACGGGAACCTCCGGGACGGCATCCTGTGGACGGCGGGAGATCGAGCGATTACGAGGTCGTGCAGAGCGTGGTGATCTGGGTCCGCGCTTCGGCTTCGCTTCGGGCGCGGAGCAGGATGCTGATCACCTGCTGCAGCAGGCCGGACTCTGGCACTGCTTGGAGGTTCTGGGAAACCTCATCGGGCATCGGGCCGAAGCGATTGGACCAGATCTCACCGATCGATATCAGAAGACCCTTCTTTTCGCCCTTCTTTTCGCCCTTCTTTTCGCCCTTCTTTTCGCCCTTGCGATATTCCCGCTCAAGCCAGGTCATCGTCTTCTCCTTGACCTCTCGATTCTTCTTCTGCTCCAGCTTCTCGTCGTACTCTCGCTTTTGTGCGGGCGTCAGATCGGCGTAGTTCTTGACGCTGTCCAGCAAGAGGAGTTGCTGGCTTTCATTCAAGTCAGCATGGACGATCTTCCTCTCACAGGCAAGTTGTAGCTCGGCCTTGCTCAGTTTGCCCCGCTTCATCCTGATCGCCAGCGCGAAAGCCAGCGGGTTGTTGCCCCGAAGGAACCTGGCCGCCTCCATTCCTCGAACGCCCAGCCGCCGGTAGCGCAGGGTAAAGACACTCTCACCCAGCACGCTGGCCTCGAAGACATCGGTGGTGAGCCCGCCCGCGCTGGGAGCAAAGGTGACCAGAATCGGTAGCACCGGCTTCTGGTGACGCAGCGAGAGCGTCATGAAGTAGTTGGCCAGTCGCTGACCCAGAGAAATCTTGAGTGGCTTGCGGGTGCGCTCCTCGATCTCGATCTGGATCACCAAGAGGCGCACCTGGCCATCGCGGGTGGCAATCTCGCAAACCAGGTCCATGCGATAGCCGCTGCCCCCGATGAGGTCGGTGTAGGTCTCCTTGTCGAGGAAGCGACACTGATCAAAGCGCAAATGCGGGACCAGGGCCGGGTGCGTCATCTCGAGCAACTCGCGCAGGAAGTGGCGCAGCAAGGTCTTGTAGTGCTGGTCGTGCGTCCTTCTGTGGGAACTGGACATCGTCAGATGTGTAGGACGGTGGACGGATGGACGTCAAGCATAAAGGTCTCGCAACGAAGTGATGCTCAGCCTGGCCAGCATCTGGGAGATTGCCATCACCTGTTCCGCGTCGTGGGGGGCCGGTCAGGTGATCTGAAAAAACTTTGGCGCTGCCCTTGATGCCGGGCTTGCGGTGCAGAGTTCTCACCCATGCGAAGAAACACGATTCCGCCCCCGGCACCGCGCAACGTGCGCCGGGCCGCCAAACCCGCACCCAAGGAACGCCCCGACGAGACCCGCGAACAGACGGATCGCCCAGGCTACCCTCAACATACCACTCCCTGTGGTTGAAATGTTTCAAGTAGGTAGGTAAATGTGGGTGTAGGTGGTTTCAATCCACGGCAAAACGCAGAAAAAATATAGCATCCGAGAGGTGGCTCGCGAGCCCTTCTTCGACGAAGGGATAGCCATCGTTGACCCCAGCCCGACGCTGCGGGAGAACCTGCGGCGGGCCAAGCGCTCTCGACTGATCAACGAGCGCGCCAAGGCGACCCGCATGGTGGATCCGGTGCTGGCAGAGTTGGAGATGCTGCGCCAGGGGAAGATCGCCACCCTTCCCGAGGTTCTTGTGCAGGTCAAGGGCATCGAGGGGCTGAGCGGTTGCCCGGACTTTCTCATCTCTGGCAGCGTGCTGCACAAAATCGTCCCCATCATCGCGATCATCGAAGCGAAGAAGGACGACATTGACGAGGGCCTGGCGCAATGCATCGCTGAGTTATATGTGTCCTACCTGCTCAACAAAGAGAAGCTGCGCCAGGTCTACGGCTGCGTCACCACGGGAGACGAGTGGCAATTCGTGCGCCTGAACGGAGAGACCAAACGGGCACAGGTAGATGAGAATC
>JBBRLA010000092.1:0-18188 GCA_038231615.1 Polyangia bacterium
CTGCCCGGCATCCTGCCGCCGCTCACCGAATCCGAGGCGCTGGAGGCGACCTCGATCTACTCCGCCGCCGGACTCCTGCGCGGCACCGGCCTTTTGCGCCAGCGCCCTTTTCGCGCCCCGCACCACGATGTCTCGGTGGCCGGCCTGTGCGGCGGGGGCAGCGTGCCGCGGCCGGGGGAGATCAGCCTGGCCCATCACGGGGTGCTCTTCCTCGACGAGCTGCCCGAATTCCCCCGCATGGCGCTGGAGGCCCTGCGCCAGCCCCTGGAAGAACGGCGCATCACCATCGTCCGTTCCCGCTGCGCCGTCACCTTCCCGGCGTCCTTCGCGCTGTGCGCGGCGATGAACCCCTGCCCCTGCGGGTACCGCGGCTCATCCCTGCGGGAATGCACCTGCGACCTCGGGCGGCTCTCGCAGTACCGTGCGCGCCTGTCCGGGCCGCTCCTGGATCGCTTCGACCTCCACGTGGTGGTGCCGCAAACCGAGTACACCACCCTGCTCGCCGGGATGCGCACCGGCGAACCCTCGATCAAGGTGCGCGGGCGGGTGATTGCCGCGCGGGCCTTGCAACACGAGCGCCACCGCCGACTGGGCCGGGAATGCGCCAACGCCGGGCTCCTTCCCGAGGATTTATTGAAAGTCGCCCGTCCCGACGATCGGGGCGAGCGCCTTCTTCTGGCCTACGCCGGGCGCCACGGCCTGAGCAACCGCGCCGTGCATCGGGCCCTCCGGGTGGCCCGCACCCTGGCCGATCTCGAAGGCAGCGAACGCGTCACGGCGCCCCACGTGGCCGAGGCGCTGACCCTGCGGGCCCTCGACCGCCCCGACGCTTGAGCCGCCTGAGCCGCTCTGAGCCAATGCCAAAACCCCCGTTCCCACCCCAAGGAGGTGCAATGTCCCCAACCACAGCCAAGATGATCAAGGAGAAGCTCAAGGCGGTCTCCGTCGCCATATCCAGCATCGAGAAGCAATTCGGCAAGGGAGCGATCATGCCTCTGGATGGCAAGGAAGTCGTCGACGTGCCGGTGATTTCCTCGGGAAGCCTGGCCCTGGATGCGGCCCTGGGGGTGTTCGGGTTGCCCCGGGGGCGCGTCATCGAGATCTACGGCCCCGAGTCCTCGGGCAAGACCACCCTGACCCTGCACGCCATCGCCGAGGCACAGCGCGAGGGCGGCGTGTGCGCCTTCATCGACGCCGAGCATGCCCTGGATGCCGGCTATGCCCGCAAGCTGGGGGTGAAGCTCGACGAATTGCTGGTGGCCCAACCCGATTGCGGCGAGCAGGCCCTGGAGATCACCGACACCCTGGTGCGCTCCTCGGCGGTGGACCTGATCGTCATCGATTCGGTGGCGGCCCTGGTCCCGCGCGCCGAGATTGACGGCGAGATGGGGGATGCCCACATGGGCCTGCAGGCGCGGCTGATGTCGCAGGCCCTGCGCAAGCTGACGGCGGTGAGCGCCAAGCAGAACTGCACCGTCATCTTCATCAATCAGTTGCGCATGAAGATCGGCGTGGTCTTTGGCAACCCCGAGACCACCACCGGGGGCAACGCCCTCAAGTTCTACGCCTCGGTGCGGCTGGACATCCGGCGCATCGGCCAGGTCAAGCAGGGGGACGAGGTGATCGGTTCACGCACCAAAGTGAAGGTGGTGAAGAACAAGATGGCGCCGCCTTTCCGCGAGGCCGAGTTCGAGGTCCTCTACGGCAGCGGCATCAACCGCATGGGCGAACTTTTGGACCTGGGCGTGGAAGTCGGCTTGGTGGACAAGTCCGGCTCCTGGTATTCTCTGGATGGCGAACGGATCGCCCAGGGGCGAGACCGGGGCTGCCTCTGGCTTTCCGAGCGTCCCGAGCAGGCCGACCTCCTGAGGAAGCGCATCCTCCCCTTGCTAAGGGGCCGTTCGGCCAGCGGCAAGCAGGTCAAGGAAGAGCCTGCCACGGCAGAAGCCGAACCGGTCGCCGCCGCCTAACCCCCAGAAGACCCCCAGACAGACGCAGTCCCCTTGACAAGCGCCACGCCCCCCACGTAGTGTCCGTGCCTCTCACGTGCAGTCATGCAAGAAACAAAGGGCTTCCTTTTGTTTCGAAATGCAGATTACAATAATCCCGCAGGGTCCTATGCATGTGTTGCCTGCGGGAGCCACGGTAACGACACGAACAGGAACTGGGAACACATGGCCGTTAAATTGCGACTGGCCCGGGCAGGGGCGAAGAAGAACCCCTTCTACCGGGTGGTAGTGGCAGACTCCCGCTGCCCACGTGATGGCAGGTTTATCGAGCGCGTCGGGATCTATGACCCCAAGCGCCAGCCGGCAGAGGTCCGCTTCCAGATGGAGCGGGTCGATTACTGGCTGAGCAAGGGGGCGACTCCGTCGGAGACGGTGGCGCAGCTCATTGCCCGCTCGCGCAAGGCAGATGCCGCGAACCCGACCCAGGGAACGGATAAACCGGCCTAGGCAGCGCCGGGATCGACGACAGCGCTCCCCTGGCTCGGACATAGGACCCGCCCAAAACAGGCTGCTTGCCGGGAGACCGGTATAGGGAGACTGAACATGAGCGGGAACCCCGGAACGATGAGGGATCTCATCGCCCAGATTGCCAAGGCACTCGCGGATAACCCGGAGGAAGTCCACGTCAACGAGGTCGAAGGCGAACAAACTTCGGTCATCGAATTGAAGGTGGCCAAGGCCGACCTGGGCAAGGTCATCGGCAAGCAAGGTCGCACGGCTCGCGCCATGCGCATCATCCTGTCTGCCGCCTCCACCAAGCTCCGCAAGCGGGCCCTCTTGGAGATCATCGAGTAGCTGCCCCAAAAGGCCAGTCGTCGCGCCTGCCTCGTTGTTCCCCCGCGCCTGGCGATTCAATAACCGCGGCGCCTGCGTGCTTCGCGGCACCTGCGCCGCCTCGCGATTCATTCATAACTGCGGCGCCTGCGGCGCTTGGCGATGATCCTTGAACAAGGCGTACGGTTTTCGGCCATGCCACAAGAGTTCCTCGAAATCGGTGCAATCCGGCGGGCCCATGGCCTGAGCGGACAGCTCCGCGTACAGCTCCACGATCCCCAATCCGAGGCCCTGGCGCACCTGTCGCGGGTCTTTTTGGGGACCGACCTTGGAAAAGGCCTGAAGTGTCGCGCCATCCAGGCGACCAACGACGTCGGTGGCGGGATGCACCTGGTCATGTTCGAGGGCATCGCTGATCGCGACGCCGCCGAGGCCATGAAGGGGTTGCGCCTCTACGCCCGCCGGGAGGAACTGCCGCCCCTTTTGGCGGACGAGGTCTACCTTTCGGACCTCGTCGGCTGCGCCGTGTACCTGCCCTCGGGAGAGTCGGTGGGCACGGTGCAGAAGGTGCAATCCAACAACGGCCCGGACCTGCTGGTGCTCTCCCGAGAGGGCCGCCCAGAAGCACTGGTACCGATGGTCCCGGAGATCGTGATCGGCATCGACGTCGGCGCCCGCCGCATCGACATCGACCCGCCCGACGGGCTCCTGGATCTGGACATCAGCGAGCCAAGCCGAAGGAAGGACCCCAACCGAAAGAAGCGCGCCGCCGCGCTAGCGGAGGGCGCACCGCCCGCCGAAGGGGCACTGCTCGCGGAAGGGGCACCGCCCGAGGTAACCCCGCCTCCCGAGGTAACCCCGCCTCCCGAGGTAACCCCACCGCCCCCCGAGACAGCCGCGCCTTCCCGGAAGGGGCCTGTCTGACATGGCGCTGGTCATCGACATCCTCAGCATCTTTCCCGAGATGTTCCCGCCGGTCTTTTCGGTCAGCATCACCGGGCGGGCCATCGAGCGGGGCCAGATGGTCCTTCACGTGGTGGACCCGCGGGAGTTCGCCCCGGGGAAGCACCGCTCGACGGACGATACCCCCTATGGCGGCGGCTCGGGCATGGTCATGCGGCCGGAGCCGGTGGTGCTGGCCCTGGAATCCATCGAGGCGCAGCGGGGCCGGGGGAAGCGGCTGCTTTTAACCCCCACGGGGACGCCGTTCACCCAGAAGGTCGCCCACCTTCTGGCCGCCGAGCCCCATCTGGTCCTCATCTGCGGTCGCTACGAGGGCTTCGACGCGCGCATCTCCGCTTCGGTGGACGAGGAGCTGTCTCTCGGCGACTTCGTCATGACCGGCGGAGAGGTCGCGGCCATGGCGGTGGTGGACGCGGTGCTGCGGCTCCAGCCGGGGGTCTTGCAGAACGACTCCTCCACCGTCGAGGAGTCTTTCGAACAGGGCCTGCTGGAGTATCCCCAATACACCCGGCCCGCCGACTTCCGCGGCATGCCCGTCCCGGAGGTGCTGCTCTCGGGCAACCACGAGCGCATCCGGCGCTGGCGCCGCAAGATGTCCTTGCAACGCACCAGGGACCGGCGGCCCGACCTCTTCGCGCTGTTGTTGACGGCGCCCTTGTCCAAGGAAGATCGGGCCCTTCTTTCCGAACTGGAGCAGGAGGGGGCCCCCTCGTGACCCGGCCGCCAGACAATCTCCTGACGCGGCCGACGCGGGCCGAGGTGGCGAAGAAATCTTATCTTGCACTGGTCCACCACCCTGTGTATGACAAGCATGGGCTAGTGGTGGCCACGTCCATCACGAACCTGGATATTCATGACATCGCCCGATCGAGTAGGACCTATGGACTGGCTGGATACTTCATCGTCCACCCGGTCACGGCGCAGCGCGAGCTGGCCGGAAGGATTCTTCAGCACTGGAACGGACCCGGACAGGAGCAGAATGAATTCCGCAGCTCGGCGCTGACCACGGTACGGGTGGTCGCCTCCCTGGACCAGGCGATGGACCAGATCGCCGGGGAGCAGGGCCACCCGCCGCTGATTGCGGCGACCACCGCGCGGAAGCAAGAAAAAGCGATCGCCACCAAGAGGCTGCTGAAGGACCCGGAGCTGGCTGAAAGGCCGCTCCTGCTTTTGTTTGGCACCGGATGGGGTCTGGCCAAGGAAGTGCTAGAGCGGACCGACCGGCTGCTCCAGCCCATTTGCGGGCCCAGCGACTACAACCACCTCTCGGTTCGTTCGGCGGCAGGGATCATTTTAGACCGGCTCTTCGGCGAGCCGGAGCACGATTCAGGAGAGCAGACACCATGAGCGACGTCATCCCCATCATTCAGGCCCTGGAGAAGGCCCAGTTGCGCAAAACCCCCCTGCCCGTGTTCCGGGTGGGCGACTCGGTTCGCGTGTGGGTCCTCATCAAGGAAGGCGACAAGGAGCGTGAGCAGGCCTTCGAGGGCGTGGTGATAAAGCACCACCACCACGGGCCGCGGGCCTCCTTCACCGTGCGCAAGATCAGCTACGGGGTCGGCGTCGAGCGCATCTTCCCGGTGCACTCCCCGCGCGTTGTCCGCGTCGAGCGGCTGACCCAGGGCATGGTCCGTCGCGCGCGGCTTTACTACCTGCGCGACCTGTCCGGCAAGGCCGCCCGCATCCGCGAGCGCACCAACGTCGGCCGCCCCAACAAGGCCGCCATCGCCGCCGCCGCAGCCGCACAGGCTGCCGCCGCCGCGCCCCCCGCTCCCGTCGAGTCCAAGGAGTAGCCTCCGGCGGGGTACGGGAAAGTGCCACCAACCCCGCTTTCGCCCCCCAAAAGAAACCGTTCCGAGAGAGGTGCGCGGGCCGAGCAACTGGCGTCCACGCACCTTGAATCTCTCGGCTTCTGCGTCGTCGCCGCCAACTACCGCTGGCGACGCGGCGAGATGGACCTCATCACCCTGGATCCAGATGGCGTGACACTGTGTTTCGTCGAGGTCCGCTCGCGCGCCCGCGCCGGCTATGGACTGGCGGCGGGCTCGGTGGGCGCCTCCAAGCAGCGTCGCATCGCCCGCACCGCCGAGCATTTCCTGGTCACCACCTGGCGCGGCGGCGCATGTCCGTGCCGCTTTGACGTGGTGTCAGTCGATGGAGATGAGCTGACTTTATTCAAGGACGCCTTCCGCCTGGGTTAACAGAAGCACCTGGCCGGGCACGCTTGCGCCTTGGCAGGGCACGTTTGCGCCTCGGCAGGGCACATTTTCGCCATTAGGTAGCTAATCGCAGGACCTAGGTTGCATTTCCGAGGCTTCAGGTTGCTTCCCGAAGGACCCAGGTTGCTTCCCGAAGGACCCAGGTTGCTTTCCGAAGCACCCAGGTTGCTTCGCCAAGGCGAGGCGAACCGCAAGAGTGTCCGGCAAACTTGCGCGGTATGCGGTATATAGAGGGAAGGTCGCTACTGGAACAGGGAGGCTGGAGCTAGCCGAGATGGCTCTCCTCAAAGCCGACTTGCTGAACGTGGAAGGTCGCTACTGGAACAGGGAGGCTGGAGCTAGAGCTTGCACTTATTGGCTTTGGTGCAGGTCGAGGGGATGGCCACGCCGCTGGCATCTCGGGGCAGCTTCAAGGGGCTGCGGGAATCGTCCTTGTTGAAGCCCGCGATCAGGTCGTCCTGGCACACGCAGAGCTTCTGGCAGCAGAAGTTCTCCTGCCCGGGGACCACCGAAGGCACGGCGCAGACGTACTTGGTACAGCGCGAGGCGTCCGAGGTGAAATCGCTGGACGTGGCGCAGTCGTCGTTGGTGTCGCATGTCGACGTACACATCGCGAGCGCCTCGGGATGTCCCATGGCCCCCGGCGTGATGCTGTTCGGCGGCGGGGTCACCATGCACAGACGTGTCGGGCAATCCGGCGCCGGGTTCACGAAACTGACGCCGTTCTGCGGCGTCCGGTTCAAGCTGTTGCACGGCCTGCCGATCTGATTATCGACGCAACCCCAACCAAGAAAGCTACAGAGTACCGTGCAAAACGCTAGAGAGTTCAACCGCATACGATGTGGTCCTCCGACAGGGCCAAAAGTGCGAGACTCGGCCATGTTACACTTCCCTTCATTCAAGTCAAGGCGCACGGCAGCCCGTCGAATGCACCGCGTGCCAAAACCCGGGCCCACCCAGCACAACAAAACACCGGCTCGCGAATTCCCCCCATCTCCGCTATATTGTTCTCACTCTCATGGGACCCGTCCCCCACACCGCCGACCCACCCCCACACCGGGCGAACACCGAGGGCGAGATCCCTTGACATACGGCCCCATAAATCCATAACATTGCGCCGCTTGTCCACAGGCATATTCATAGCTCCCGGCGAACGGCCAAGCACATGTCAAACCAAGGACCTGCCGTCTTGCGGCAGGCAATCCGCCGCCCGATGTCCGATCCCCTCCCGGGGCCGGTCCACGTGCGGTCGACAGGACCCGCCACAGGGCGCCCGATGTTCGCGGCGATCTGGGCAGGGTGAAAGACGAGGGGTCAGCGCATGCACCGCCACCTGAGGACCACTGTCGCGACACTCGCAACCTGGGTGACACTCGCCGCGGGTTCCGACCTCGCCATGGCGAAGAAGCGGAATACCCAGCCCGCCGCCCCCGCAACCGACCCGGGCGCCCCGGCGCCAAATGCGGTGGGCCAGAACCCGCCCTCCCTGCCGCCTTCCGTCGAGTCCGGGGCCCCGCCGTCCAAGGCCCTGGAACACGCCCTCAAGCTTTACGACAGCGACGACTATTACATGTCGTCCATCGAACTCGACAAGGTCGTCGATCGCAAGACCGGCGACGACGATGCCAACGTCCAGCGCGCCGAGTTCTTCATGGGCAAGACCCTCTTCAACCTGAACTTCTACTCCGCCTCCCTGTCCTACTTCAGCAAGATCGTCGACAAGGGCCCCGGCCACCGGTATTACGCCAAAACCCTCCAGTGGCTGGCCTCCCTGTCCCGCAAGCTGCCCGAGTCGGCCGGCGTGCTGGACAAGATCGGCAAGTACAACCGCCAGGATCTGGAGCAGCCGGCCCTGGACCCGGTGCGCAACGAACTGTATTACCTCCTCGGGCGGTTCCACTACACCAAGGGCAACTTCAAGGAGGCCCTGGAACTGTTCGCCCTGGTCCCCTTGAACAGCGAGTTCTTCACCCGCGCCAAGTTCCTCGAAGGCATGACCTTCGTCCGACAGTACGATGGCAAGCAGGCCTCGGATTCGTTCCGCCAGATCCTGCGCAAGGCCAAGGAGTCCCCCGACAAGACCACCGAGGAGTTCGCCGAGCTGGCCAACCTGTCCCTGGCCCGGGTCTTCTACTCCACCAAGCAGTACCCCCTGTCCATCAAGTACTACGACAAGATCTCCCCCGAGTCCCCCGACTGGCTGCCGGCCCTTTTCGAGTCGAGCTGGGCCTACTTCCAGACCGACAGCTACTCCCGGGCCCTGGGCAACATCTGGACCCTGAACGCCCCCTTCTTCGAGAACGAGTTTTATCCCGAGTCGCTGATCCTGCGGGCGGTGATCTACTTCCAGACCTGCAACTACGATCGCTCGATCGAGACCCTGGTCGAGTTCAACCAGACCTACCCTCAGCTTCGCGAGGAGATCCTGGCCCTCATCAAGAAGTACCCCGACAACGCCGAATTCTATAACTACGTGATCAAGATCCGCGCCGGCGAAGGGGGCCTGTCCGACCGGGTGCAGCGGGCCGCCGAAGGGGCCCTGGCCGACCGCACCCTGGCCAAGACCCTGGACTACGTCTCGGAACTCGACCGCGAACTGCGCCAGGTCGACAAGGCGGACCCCAACTGGAAGTCCACCCAGGTCGCCGGCACCGTCCTTCAGGACCTGACTTTGCAAAAGTCCATCGCCGCCAACGAGGCCGGCAACCTGGCCAGAAAGCGCCTGGACCGCCTGGCTGCGGAAATCCAGGAGTTGGTGAAGCAGGCCATCAAGGTCGAATACGAGACCCTGAACGGCCAAAAGGGCGTGCTGGAGGCCAGCATCCGCGGCGAGCAGGTCCAGGTCAGCGGCAAGGCGCGCAAGGCCGACATCATCACCACGGACGACGAGCACCTGGTGTGGCCGTTCCGCGGCGAATACTGGAAGGACGAGCTGGGCTATTACCGGTTCAAGATCGTCAACCGCTGCGAACAGCAGAAGGGCGCTGCTGGCGTGGCGTCGATGCCTCCTCAGTAGAAGCCCGACCCTTTTGGAGCGATAACAAACGATGTTCAAGCCACGACTTGTAAAGTGGATCGGCAGTTCGGCCGCTGCGGCAGTGCTTTTGGCAGGCCTGCCCAACGCCCTCGCCATCGGCAAGTTCACCAAAAAAGAAGATACCGTCGTCGCTTCCCAGACGGCGCTGACCAAGCCGGTGCAGAAGGCCGAGCGGGAGAAGAAAAAGCCTGACCTGACCGCCTCGGACGTCTTCGCCGGGCAGGGGGAGGCGCTGAAGTCGGTCACCGACAGCCAGATCAAGCTGCTCCAGAAGCTCGTCGAGGCCACCGACGACAACGACCCGGAGAAGCCGGACATCCTGTTCCGCATGGCCGAGCTTTACGCCGAGCAGGAACGCTACTACAGCTTCCGCGCCCGCGAACTCGACGAGAAGGTCTTCGAGGCCCAGCAAAAGGGCGACATCGGCAAAGTCAACCTGCTGAAGTCCCAGCAGAAGGACTACGAAAACCGGGAGAAACAGTGGCTCCTGGGGGCGGTGAAGCAGTACATCACCGTGGCCAGCGGTCCCAAGTACCAGAGTTATCAAAAGATGGATCAGGTGCTCTTCTACCTGGCCTATCTGCTGACGCAGGTAAAGAAGGAGGACCAGGCCCGGGTCTTCTTCAAGCGCCTGATCAAGGACTATCCCCAGTCGCCCTTCCTGCCTCACGCCTACCTGTCCTTCGGCGACTATTTCTTCGAGAACAAGGACCTGGAGAATGCCCTCAAGTTCTATGAGAAGGTCTTGCAGTACCGGGACAGCCCGGTCTACGGCTACGCCTTGTACAAAAAGGGCTGGGTCTACTACAACCTGACCGACTTCAAGAACTCGCTGGCCACCTTCGTCGAGGTCGTCGAATTCGCCACCAACCCCAAGGGCAAGCACGGAAAAGGCGACGCCCAGTTGGCCAAGGAGGCGAAGAAGGACCTGGTCCGCACGTATGCCCAGATCGGCACGCCGGAGAAGGCCTGGCCCTTCTTCCAGCGTTACGGCAGGGACTACGCGCCGACGATGCTGGAGCAACTGGCGGAACTGTACAACGCCCAGGGCAAATTCCTCGACAGCATCAAGACCTACCGGGAGCTGATCAAGCTGAACCCGGGGACCCTGAAGCTGTGCAACTGGCAGACGGAAATCCTCAAAAACACCCTGTCCATGACCGGCTCCCGGGCGGTGCCCGAGACGGTCAAGGAGCTGACGCGCCTGTCGTTCGTCTATGAGAAGACGATCAGCATGGCGGGGGTGAAAAAAGAGGTCTTGGACGAGTGCCGAGACAACACCGGGGGCATGCTGCGCGAACTGGCCACCGTCTGGCACAAGGAGGCGCAGAAGACCGGGGTCATGGAGACCTACGCCAACGCCTCGGACCTGTACAAGGAATACCTGCGGCGCTTCCCGAAGGAAAAAGACAGCTACCTTATGAACTACTGGTACGGGGAGCTGCTCTTCAAGCTGGGGTCCCTGGACGCAAACCCCGCCAGCCACTGGTACTGCGACGCCGCCCCGGTCTACACCAACGTGGTGAAGATGGATACCAAGGGGCCCAAGCTGAAGGACGCGGCGTACGCGGCGGTCATCTCGTGGAAGAACTGCCTTGACGTGTCCGACGAAGGACAGGCCGAGAAAGAGCAGGTCCTTTCGGATCGCAAGAAGAAGATTGCCGAGAGCAACAAGGGGAAAGAGCAGAAGAAGGAGCAGGAAGACACCTTCGCGCCCAAGACCATCCCCGACCGGCAAGCCAAGATGCTGGAGGCCTTCGACACCTACATCCGGTACGTGCCCGAGTCCAAGGAGCTGGTCACCATCAAGTACCGGCGGGCCCGGGTGTTTTACGAATACAACCACTTCGAGGAGGCGATTCCCCTGTTCAAGGACATCGCCGAGAACTACACCAAGAGCGAGCTGGCCATCTACTCGGCCAACCTGCTTCTGGACTGCTATGCCATCACCAAAGACTTCAAGGGGCTGCGGGCGGCGGTCGACAAGTTCTCCGGCATGCCCGAATTGATGAAGGACGAGGAGTTCAAGAAGCAGATCGGGGTCATCCGGGTGGCCTCGCTGCGCAAGGAACTGGAGGAACTGGAGAAGCAGGGCGAGTACCGCGAGGCCGGCATCCGCTACCTGCAACTGGCCGACCAGAGTCCCAACGATCCGAAGATCGACGAGATGTACTACAACGCGGGCCTGAACTTCGAGCGGGCGCACCTGATCGGCCTGTCGATCCAGGCGCGCGAGAAGCTCATCGAGAAGCGGCCCGACAGCAATTTGGCCAAAAAGGCCATCTACCGCGTCGGCCAGAACTTCCAGACCATCGCGGCCTACGAAAGCGCCGCCGATCGTTATGAGATCTTCGCCAGCAAGTACCCCGGCGAGATCCCCGACCCCAAGGAGAAGGACCCGGCCAAGATCGCTCTGCAAACCAACGCGCCGCTGGCGCTGAACACGGCCGCGGTGTTCCGCCGCGGTCTGGGGCAGATCGACAAGTCCATCGACGACGTCAACCTCTTCGTCAAAAACTACGGCGGCAGGAAAGAGTTCTTTGACCAGGCGGCGGGCGTGTTCTTCGCCATGGGGCAGATCTTCGAGCAGAAGAAAGACTGGCCGCGGCTGCGGGCGCACCTGAACGAATACCTGAAGACCTGGGCGCAAAAGGGCGGGGTAGACCGTCAGGTGGTGGCCGAGGTCATGCTGGGCGAGATCGCCTGGCGGGACTCGTGCCCGGTTCCGGGGGTCAACGGGGCCTGCATCGACATCAAGCGCGAGCGGGCCAGCGGGGCCTCGATCGTCAAGGCCAAGGCGGCCAAGGCGAACAAGAAGCTGAAGCACAAGGGGCCGCTGAAGCTGGGTCAGTGCGGGCCGGAGACCAAGTCGAAGATCACCGTGCACGACCGGCGGCCGGCGCAGGTCAAGGAGGCGCTGACCCACTTCGAGAAGGCGCTGACCTTGTACAAGGGCGGCAACGCGGCGCTCCAGGTGCCCAAGGACGATCCGGGGCGGGACGGACGGATCAACACCATGACGTATTTCGCCGCTCGGGCGAGGATGGCCGAGGGCGACCAGCAGTACGAACAGCTTTTGCAGATGAAGGTTCCGACGGGCCTGGTCTTCGATCCCAAGCAGAAGAAGAAGAACGACGAGTCGGTGAAGAAGTTCAAGGGCTGGATCGAGCAGAAGGGCAAGAAGCTGGGTGACGCGTCGAAGATCTACCAGGGCGTCATCCTGATGAAGAACGCGCACTGGGTCATCGCCGCCGCGGCCCGCATCGGGCAGCTGTATCAGGACTTCGCCAACGGGCTGTATACGGCAGAGGTGCCCCAGCCGCCCGCGCCGCCCAAGGGCATCGATCAGGACGAGTACGGACAGCTTTTCCGCGACGCGTACTGCGACGCGCTGACCGACCAGGCGGAGCCGCTGGACAAGAAGGCCGAGGAGGGCCTCTCGGTGTGCCTGAACAAGTCCACGGAACTTAACTGGTTCAACGAGTGGTCGCAACTGTGCGAGCTGGAACTGAACCAGATCAAGCCTTCGGAGTATCCGCTGGCGTCCGAGATCCGCGCCCAGCCGGGGTACTCCAGCTTGCAGCCTGACGTCGCGCCGGTGGTTGTGGCGCAGCCGGCGGAGAAGTAGAACTCATGCGGAACCTGATGAAACACGGCATTGTGTACCTTTGCCTGCTCGTCCCGGCCAGCCCGGCTTTGGCGCGGGGCAAGAAGACCCCCGCAGCCAAGGCGGCGGCCCCGGGTTCGCCAGTCAACCCCCAGGCCAAGGCGCCGGATGCCCAGCCGGCCCCGGTGGTGCTGAAGAGGAAGAAAGAAGACGCCAAGGACGCCATCGACGACGTCGCCGACAAGTACGCCAAGGCGCGCAAGCCGCAAAAGGAGCAGCCGCCGGTCCCGGTGATGCTGTCGGCGGGGGATTGCAAGTCCTTCGCCAAGGACTTCATCAAGGCCGGCGGCAAGGTCAAGGCCCGGGAGGCGGACGGGCTCTTCAATGCCGGCGTGGTCTATGACCAGTGCGGGATGAAGAAGGAGGCCGAGGACCAGTACAAGGCGGCCCTGTCGAAGAACCCGAAGTTCGGGCCGGCGATGACCAATCTGGGGGTGCTTTACCAGAACGCCGGGCAGTCGGTGCAGGCCATGAACCAGTACGAGGCGGCGATTCGGGCCGACCCCAAGAGCGCCCAGGCGGCCCAGGCGTACACCGACAAGGCCATGCTGCAATACCTGGATGCCCGGCGCAGCGGCGGGACTTTCGCCGAGGCCATCAGCACCCTGAAGCGGGCCCTGGCGGTGGACTCCAACGCCATCGGGGCCTACCACCTGCTGGCGCAGATCTACTTCCAGACCGCCGAGACCGATCGCTCCAAGCTCAAGCTGGCGCAGCTGGTCTGCGACGAGGGGCGCAAGATCAACGAGGATTACGCGCCGATCTACAACACCCAGGGGCTGATCAAGCTGCGGTCCCAGGACGTCACCGGGGCGCTGACCGAGTTCCGCAAGGCGGCCTCGCTGGACCCGGGCCTCATCGAGGCGCAGCTCAACATCGCGGCGATCAGCCTGAACGCCCGCAGCTACAAGCAGGCCGAGGAGGCTTTCCAGGCGGTGCTCAAGCGGCAGCCGAACAACCTGGACGCCACCGTCGGGATGGGCGTGGCGACTCGCGGGGAGCGGCGGATCGACGATGCGGAGGGCTGGTACAAGAAGGTCATCCAGGTCGATCCGAAGAACTGCGCGGTGTTCTACAACCTCGGGGTTTTGTACCAGGACTACAAGTCCGGCAACCCGGACGAGCTGCGCAAGGCGCAGGAGTACTATAATAAGTACGCGAGCTGCCCGGCCCGGGCCGACGCGGACAAGGCCGCGGACGCCCGGCGGCGGATCAAGGACATCGACGATACGTTCAAAGCCATCGAGGAGCAGAAGAAGCTCGAGGCGGAGTTGAAGAAGCAGCAGGAAGAGATGGAACGGCAGCAGAAGCTGCAAGACGACCAGATGAAGAAGTCGGGCGCGACCCCGGAGGCGCCGAAGTAGCGGCGGCTGGTCTTTTTCGTACCTCTCGGCACTTTTTTGGGAACCTGGCCGGGCGGCGGCTGTCATACCCAGAGTCAACCGCCCCTTTCGATAACCGAGGCGCCTTCGGCGCTTCGTTATAACCGCGACGCCTTCGGCGCTTCGCGATGTAGAAGTAGGAGGCACCGATGATTCGTTCTGTTTTGACGGCAATCGCGGCGATCACGGTCCTTGGTTTCGGGGCCCCCGAGGCCATGGCGCAGAAGAAGGCGGCCCCGGCGGCGGCAGCGCCGGCCCCTGGGGCAGGGGCCACCCAGGTGGCTCCCAGTGGCGGCGGCGTGAGTTACAAGCAGAAGACGGTCTACGACTTCGACGATGACACCGTCGAAGGCGATCTGGTGCGGCCGGACGGCGAGTTGGTGGACAGCCGCCGAGGGGCCAAGCACTCTTCGCTGATCAAGATTCGGGAGAACTTCATTCCCGAGATGCTGAAGTCGGTCGAGGCGATCTAAATAGGCTTTTGGCAAGCTTTCGGTAGGCTTTCGGCGACCTGACGGGGCGACCCCGGCGCCCTTTGGTTCTTTGGTTGGGACGGAGTGGACCGTCCCTGCCATCTACGTAGCGGAGGATCTCGATGCCCAGCGGTGTAAACGTTCCCCTGACGTTTCAAATTTACAAGGGCGACCAGCTCATCCGAACCGTCACGCTGAACCAGGACATCATCAAGGTCGGCAAGCTTTCGTCTTCCCACCTGCGCCTTGAAAACGACGAGTCCATCAGCCGGATGCACGCGGTCATCGAGATTGCCGGCCCGGACGACATCTCGATCATCGACCTGGGCTCGACCCGGGGCACCCTGGTCAACGGCCAGAAGATCAACAAGGCCAAGCTCCAGTCGGGCGACGAGATCACCCTGGGAGACACCCGGGTGGTGCTGACGGTCGAGGCGGCGCAGACGCTGCTGGAGCCAGATTCCTCGGGGGTCGACCTGACCCTGCCCGGAATGATCGCGACTGCGGTCCCGGTCCCGCCGGCACAGAACCGGGTGACCACCATGGGCATCCCTTCCGTGAGCACCGGGAGCATGCCGGGCGCCCCTGTCGTGCCGGCGCCGTTCCCCTCCTTCGCGCAGGTTGCGTCAGCGCCGCCTCTGCCATCGACAGCGGCCCGCCCGGCGGGCATGCCCCAGGGCTTTACCGCCCCGGCCCTGTATCAGGACCCCGACGCCATCGAGGTGCGCGACGGGTCCCGGGCGGTCGAGGTGGCCGCCATGTTCGAGGACGCGGTCATCGAGATGCGCCACCTCCAGAACCCCCGGGCCGGCAAGGTCACCGGGGGGACCAAGGCCCTGCTCGGCTCGGCCGTCTTGGCCTACGTGATCGCCTTCAGCCTGTTTCTGGTGGCCTATGCCCAGGTCTCGGAGATTCGGCGGCTGCGGGAAGAATGGGACCAGGCGGGCAAGGCCTACAACGAATTCCGCATGCCCAAGGAGAGCGCCGTTCCCGGGGTGGCCACCACCGCGCTCATCATCTACGGCACCCTGGCCATGCTCTTGGGGCTCTTCCGCCTCTTTGACGAGCGGCAAGAGGGCGAGTTCACCATCGGCTCGGACAAAAAAGCGACCTTCAACACCGCCGTGGACCTGCCGGTGCCGCTGTTCCCCCTGGTGCATTCCACCGGGGATGACTACGAGGTGCTCTTCACGGCCCAGATGACCGGCGACGTCACCGAGGGCGACAAGGTACACAGCCTCAGCGACGCCATCCAGGCCGGGCGGGCGCGACCCTCGGCCACCGTGGCCGGGGCCTACTGCATGCCGATCCTCAGCGGGTCGCGGGTCAACCTGCGCCTGGGCGAGAACACCTTCAACGTGGCCGGGACGCCGCCCCCCCGGCGCATGCCGGTCCCGGTGAACATCGACTGGGGGCAGGAAGCCTACACCGGCGGGGTGTTCCTGGCCGCCGCGCTTTTCCTGCTGATGATCTTCTCGGTCCCCCCGGACCCCAAGTCCCTGTCCCTGGACGCCTTCATGAACGACCAGCGCTTCGCCCAATTCCTCATCAAGCCTCCCGAGGAGAAAGAGGAACTGCCGGAGTGGCTGAAGAAGAAGGGTCCCGAGGAGGCGGGCGGCAAGGGCAAGCGCCACAAGGACGAAGAAGGCAAGATGGGGAAGAAGGAGTCCAAAAACAAGACCGGCTTGTACGCCTTGAAGGGCCCCAAGGACAATCCGGATCCGCATCTGGCCAAGCTTTTGGCCACCGAGGCGGCGCAGAAGGCCGGCGTGCTGGGCATCCTCAAGTCCACCGACGGTTCACACCTGGCCTCGATCTTCGGTCGTGATTCCGCCCTGGGCACCGATGCCAGCGACGTGCTGGGCGGGCTGGTGGGCACCGAGATCGGCGAGGCCTACGGCGTCGGCGGGCTGGGCCTGGTCGGCACCGGTCGCGGCGGCGGCGGCACGGGAGAGGGCACCATCGGCCTGGGGAACCTGGGCACGATCGGCAAGGGCGGCGGCGGCGGCAACGGCTCAGGCTACGGCAGGGGCGCCGGCGGCCTGGGCGGGCGTCGCGCCGGGGCCCCCGAGGTGGTCCCCGGCACCGCCGAGGTCCGCGGGTCGCTGGACAAGGAGATTATCCGGCGCATCATCCGCAGGCACATCAACGAGGTGAAGTTCTGCTACGAGAAGGAGCTGACCAAGAACCCCAACCTGGTGGGCCGGGTCATGATCCAGTTCACCATCGCCGGCACCGGTCAGGTGATCGCCTCGATCGTGCAGTCCTCGACGATGAACAATCCCCCTGCGGAGCAGTGCATCGCCGGGGCGGTGCGTCGCTGGGAGTTCCCCAAGCCCAACGGCGGCGGCATCGTGGTGGTGACCTATCCCTTCGTGATGAAGGCGGCGGGTGGGGAGTAAGAAACCCTCGCAAAATGCGTGACCAGCAAGCCCGAGCGCAAGGCAGAGAGATAAACACAAACATAAATTGCTACTGACGTAGCGGGCGGCCGATATAATGTCGGTCGCCCGTTTCCTTATGTACGATGGACCCATGCGACGCCGAATGCCAAGAAGGACCACACCGCCATGCGCAACCTGCTGAAGTGGGCGCTCTGCCTGACGCTCCCGATGATCATGATCGGATGTAACCAGGAGCGGAACAAGTCGATCGAACTGATGAACCACGGCGTGGAGATGGGCCGTCAGAAACTCTTTGACCGGGCGGTCAGCGATCTGAGGCAGGCGGTGCTCATCGACCCGGGCAACGATCTGGCCTACTTCAACCTGGGCATCGTGCTGAAGGACCAGAAGAAGTGGAGCGAGGCGGTCAGCGCCTTCGCCGACGCGGTCAAGAACAGCGGCGACAACCAGAGCTACCGCTACGAGCTGGGCAGCGCCTACCAGAGCCAGTATGAAGACCAGCGCAAGGTCGATCCGCTCAAGGCGGACAAACGCCTCCTGGAGCAGGCCAAGAGCGAGTTCGAGGCGGCCCTGAAGCTGGACAACAAGCTGTACAAGGCCCACTACCGCCTGGGGAACATTTTGGAGGCGATGGAGAAGTATCGCGAGGCGGACGCGGAGTACCGCAAGGCCATCGAGATGAACCCGCGCTTCATCCCGCCCTTTGTCAGCCTGGGGAACATGTACCTGGGTTACGACTATGACAAGGAGGCCGTGCAGGTCTTCCAGAACGCGGTCCTGGCCTCAAGCAGCGATCCCGATGCCCACTACGGGCTGGGGGTGGCCCTGCAGAAGACCAAGCAATATGACGATGCGGTAAAGGAATTCCGTGCCGCGTTGGACCTGAATGGCGACATGTTCCGGGCGCTCTATAATCTCGGGATGACCTACAAGATGATGGATGACAAGAAGAACGCCAAGGAATGGCTCAAGCGCTTCACCACCACTGCGGGCTCCCGTGGCGGGCCGGACCTCATGAAGGCCGCCCAGGACGCTCTTTATCAACTGGACGCGCCTTAAAAAGGCGCCGGCACGCCCCAAAGGTACGCTCTTTAGGTACAATGGCCCGGTTTGCGGCGTCCGATTCACGGTGCTGCTTCCACTGCAAACCAGGCATCGTTCCCTCGGGGCTGAGCCGGTTTCCAATTGATCGTCGTCGAAGCGCATGATATATAATCTGCGGCTTTCAACCATCCATTTCCCCCATGACTCTGTAAGGA
>JBBRLA010000093.1:0-18091 GCA_038231615.1 Polyangia bacterium
CCGGCGCTTCGACTGGACCTCCTTCGAACTGGCCGATGTGAAGCAAGTAAAGAACGCCCTGGGCGGGTCGTTGAACGACATCGTGCTGGCGACCACCGCGGGGGCCGTGCGGCGCTTCCTCATCTCCCGGGGGAAAAGCCCTGAGGCCACCTCCTTCCGGGTGATGGCACCGGTCAGCGTGCGTGGGCATCACGAAAAGGGCACGCTGGGCAACCGGATCTCGGCATGGATGGTCGATCTGCCCATTGGCGAGGCGGACCCACTGGTGCGCCTGGCCAAGATCCGCGCGACCACGGCGAAGCTGAAGGCGAGCAACCAGGCGATGGGCGCCGAAGTGCTCACCGCGGCGGCGAGTTGGACGCCGCCGACCCTGATGGCGCTGGGTTCGCGGCTGATGCTGCGGGCGCTGCCGTTCAACCTGGTGGTGACCAACGTGCCGGGGCCGCAGGTCCCGCTGTACATGCTGGGGTCCAGGCTCCTTGAATCCTACGGGCTGGTGCCGCTGACGGACTACCTGGGCCTGGGCATCGTGCTTTTCAGCTACGACGGCAAGTTGAGCTGGGGATTCAACGCCGACTGGGACCTTTTGCCGGACCTGCACGATTTCGTGGTCGCCACGGAGACCAGCTTCGCCGAACTGCGTGATGCCGCCCGGCCCCACCAGATCGACGGAGAAGAGCACGTGGAGGGTGCGCTGCAAGGGGTGCCGGTGGAGGCGAAGGCGGCGGAGGAGGCGAAGCCGGCGCCGGTGATAGAAGAAGCCAAGCCCCCAGAAGAAGCCAAGCCCGCAGAAGAAGCCAAGCCCGCAGAAGAAGCCAAGCCCGCAGCGACCCATCCAGAGAAAGCCAAGCCGGCCAAGGTCGCCAAGTCCGCAAAGAACAAGAAGCCCCGCAGCCGGTCCTGAGTAGATAGGCGTGGGCCGAGATGTGCCTCACGTGCCCCCCCCAGGCCATTCAGGTCAGGGGCAAGTCACATTGCTCAGGACTGGCGCCTCGCTCTGGTTGGTGGCGGTGTTGCCGAGCTGGTTGAAGTTATTGGCGCCCCAGCAGAAGAAGGCGCTGTTGGTGGTACGGGCGCAGGCGTGATCGTCGCCCATCCCGACCTGGAGGGCACCGATGGGCAGGGTCACGCGCACTGGCTTGGGCTGGTTGTTCCCATTCAGGTCGCCGAGCTGGCCGTTGCCGTCCACGCCCCAGCAGTAGACCGCGCCATCCACCGTGGCGGCGCAGGTGTCGTCCGCGCTGGCCGCCACCGATACGACCGTTGGCAGCGACACCTTCACTGGGGCGTTCTGGTTGTCCAGGGTGCCGTTGCCCAGCTTGCCCAAGCGTCCCTGCCCCCAGCAAAAGAGCGCGCCGTCACCGCCAATGGCGCAGGTGTGGTTGGCGCCGACCGCTATCTGGGTGATGCCGGAGATGCCCCGCACTTGCGTCGGTCCCGGCGGCGAGGCGCCTCCGCCGTTGCCCAGTTGCCCGAGCTGGTTGAGGCCGAAGCACCACACCGTGCCATCGCGCAAGAGCGCGCAGGTGTGGTCCACGCCCCCGCCGACCTGGACGACGTCGTTCAGCGGCAGGCGGTTGGAGTGAGGATCCGTGACGCGGAAGCTGACATCGCCAAGCTTCCCCCCGCTGGCGTCACCCCAGCAGTAGAGCGAGCCGCCCGACTCCACGGCGCAGGTGTGCTCGTACCCGGGGCCCACTTGCATGATGCCGGTCAGGGCGCGGAAGGGCGTGGCCGTGGTGGTCCCGCCATTGCCGAGCTTGCCGTGCCCTCCCTCACCCCAGCAGTAGAGATCCCCGTTGCTGATCGCGCATACGTGCTGCCCCCCTTGCCCCACCGCGACCTGCGTCACATTGCCCAAGGCGACTTGCGTCCCCGGCGACTTGATGGCCATCTGCCCATCGCCGAGCATACCAAATCCGCCCTGCCCAGCGCAGAAGAGGGTGCTGTCCTTGCGGATGTAGCACGAGAGGCTCCCGCCCGCCGAGATGCGGGTCACGCACGAGGGCGGATTGTCGGGGTTGTTCGGATTGTTCGGGTCGCCCGATCCGCCACAGTCGGCGCCGGCCAGTGTCAGTACAAGGGCCAGAAGGGACATCCGGTTGTGATTCGAGCTAGGCATGGCGTAAGCCTCCCATAAAGGTTCGCCAAGTATCGTCCAGTCCGCCGATCGCTTCAACTTAATGGGTGTCGGTCGGGTGCATCAGGGAACACCCCCCCGGTTGTCGTGGTAGGTCAGGGCAGGGCGCACACCACGATGAAGCCGCCCCGGTCCTGATGGCAGAAGGCCGCGTGGCTCGGGCACGACTGGATCGTGCCGACGATGCAGGGACAGGTCGGCGCGGCCTGACAGGAGGACGGCATGGGGTTGCAGCCCGTCGTCTCGCCGCCGCTTCCACCATCGTTGGTGTAGGGTCCGTTGGGAAATGGGAAAGCTTCTCGGGTCATGCTAATGCCGGCGGCGATCTCGTAGCAGAATTCGTTCTGCACCGAGCAGGTGCTCATGCCGCAGGGGAAGCGCGCGCCCGCGTCATTCGAAAAGGATTGGTCGATGGAAAGGGCGTCCGCCGGCCTGGATGCATCGGGTTGATCTGCCAGGTCCCGGCATGCCGCCAGATCAAAAAAGAACAGGGCCAGCAGGGCCGCCGGGGAACCGATGGACCGGCGGTGTTTCTCCTGTGCAATCTTCTCGAAACCCAGGTTCTCCTGAAGCATCCCGAAGGGCGGCTGGATGTCAGCGGCATCCGTCATGACGCGAGCATAGGCCCGAACTGGACCAGGTGTCGCTGAAGTTCGACAACCCCCAAGATGAGGAAGGACAGGAAGGACCTGAGCGGCCCGTCGCAGCCCGGGCAGCCTTGCCACTCTTCCGCACTGCGGGTTACACTTCAGGGCATGGCACAAGAGCGAAAGCCTGGGGAGCCGCTCCCCGAGCCCTATCGCAGTCCCTCCGCGGCCGTCGGTGCCGAAATGGCACGGGTCGCCCTGAAGATCCGCAAGGTCATGTCAGAGGCCGCGCAGGCGAGCCCGGCGGACACCGGGCCTTTCGACAGCAAGCAGGCCAGCCGTGAACTGTCCCGCCTGGAGCAGCCCCTGGATCGGGCCCCCAAGACCTCCTCGGAGGAACTGGCCGGCGTCGAGGCGCGGCTTGTGCAACGGGCCCGGCGCAACGAACGGGATCTTGCGGCCTCCAACGAGGCGCTGCCGCTTTACGAACTGCGGAACCACGCCAAGCTGGACCCGTTTGCCTTCGACCTCTTCTTGTTGGCGCTGGCGCCCGAGATCGACGAGGGGTTCGGCCGGGTCTTCGGCTTCCTGCGCAGCGGCACCCGCCGGCAGCTCGACGTGGCCAGTGCGGCGCGGGTGCTCTCGCCGGAGGACATCGGTGCCGCGGGCATCCGCCAGACCTTGCAGCCGGGGAGCCCGCTTTTCGACCTGGGCCTGATCGAGCTGCTGGCCCCGGACGGCGGCAAGGGCACCGGCAGCGCGACGCTGACCTCGGCGCTCTCGGTCCCGCCATCGGTGATCGCCTACGTGCTCGGGCACCCGGTGCACGACCCGGCGCTGCGGCTCTTTGTCACCACCGACCAGCCGGCGCTGCCCCGGGAGCGGACCTTCCTGCCGGCGGAGGTCTTCGCCCACGCCGAGGCCATCCTTGACGATGCAGACTCGGTGCTTTGCCTGGAGGGCCCCTCGGGCAGCGGCAAGCGGCTGCTTCTGCGAACGCTTTCGGCCGAGCGCAAGCGGGCGGTGATCGAGGTCGACGTGAAAAGCGCGCCCGGGGGGCTCTCGGTGGTGGAGGCGCTGGCCATCGTGCGCCTTTCCTGGCTGCGTCAGGCGATGGTGCTGCTTTTCCTGCCGCCCTACGAGGGCACCCGGCCCGTTCCCGGTGGCTGGCAGAGCGGGGTGGCGGACATCATCGCGCGCTACCCGGGCACGGTGGTCCTTTGCCGCGACACGGTGACCCAGGCGGACGCCGCCCACTTCGACCTGCACGTGCCGCCGTGGCGGCGCATCGCGGCGGTGGAGGTGCCGGGGCCGGATCTTGCAACGCGGGAGATCACCTGGCGCGACCGCCTGGGCGAGCAGGGCAACGTTGGCGAGATCGACTACCCCATGCTGGCGCGCACCTATCCGGTCACCGGCGGCGTCATCACCCGCATCTCCCGCGAAGCGCGCATCGTGGCGACGATCCGCGGCAAGGGGGAGAATATCACCGGGGAGGACGTGGCCCGCAGCATCGAGGCGGAGTTTCGCCCCAAGCTGCAGAGCATCGGCCGCCGGCTGAGCATCACGGCCAACTTCGAAGACCTGGTGGTCGCCGACGAGACCCGGGAGACCCTGAGCGAGTTCGAGGCGACGGTGCGCCTGCGCCATCAGGTGCTGGACGAGTGGAACTTCGGCAAGCTGGTGCGCGGGCGGGGGGTCTCGGCGCTCTTCTATGGCGATCCGGGGACGGGCAAGACCATGGCCGCTGGGGTGGTCGCGGCATCGTGCGGATTGCCGCTCTATCAGATCGACACGGCGCAGGTGGTGTCCAAGTGGATCGGCGAGACGGAGAAGAACCTGTCCGAGGTGTTCCGCGCCGCGGAGGCCGGCCATGCCATGCTGCTCTTCGATGAGGCGGACGCGATCTTCGGCAAACGGACGGACGTACAGACCTCGACCGACCGCTATGCCAACATGCAGACCAACTTCCTTTTGACGCAGATCGAGACCTTCAACGGGGTGGTCATCCTGACCACCAACCGCGAGTCGGTGATGGATTCGGCGTTCCAGCGGCGGATCTCGTTCCGGGTCAACTTCCCCATGCCGGAGGAGAAGGAGCGCGAGGACCTGTGGCGGCGCATGCTTTCGGGGCACACGGGGAAGGCCGACAACATCAACTACGCGGACCTGGCCAAGCGGCTGCGTATGTCCGGTGGCTACATCCGCAACGCGGTGCTGCGCGGGGCCTACCTGGCGGCGGCGGACGGCAAGCCGATGACCACCAAGCTGCTGCGCCGGGCGGCGGAGCTGGTGCTGCGCGACGCGGGGCGGGTGATCTGAAAAAATAGCCGGCGGCGGTCTGGGGGGCGGCAACTTTTCCGGCGAAAAGGTCGATAATCCCTACACTAGAGAACCCCCGAGGAGCACGTCGATGCCGTTTGATGCCAACGCGGACCTCCACGAAGAGCTGAAGAACCGCGAACAGGTCGAGGACCAGCTCGCAGGACTCGACAAGGAGAACAAGGACCAGATCAGCGCGCTGCCCCAGCCCGAAATGGCGCAGGCGCCGGTGGTCCCCCTGGAGGAGGCGTTCCAGGAAGCGAGCACCCCACCGCAGATCGCCATCAACTCGGTCCAGAGCAATGACAAGTACGTGGTGGACGAGCAGATCCAGATCCCGGTGGACCTGAGCGGGGCGCCGAAGGACCGGCTGTCCATCACCTACACCGCGGAGAACCTGGAGAACGAGAACTACTCCGACGACAGCGCCGACCAGATCGATCTGGACGAGTCGGGGCGGGCCGCGCACTCGTGGGGCTTCAAGAGCGAGGTGGAGGGGAGTTACCTGGTGCGGGTGAACATCGCGAACGGCAAGGGGTTCTCGATGACCCAGGAGGTGCTGGTGCAGGTGGTGGCGCCCGAGGGGACGCCGGTGCAGGAGTCGCTGGCCAAGGACTCGCCGCCCTCCGAGGGGCAGGCCGCCGATCAGCAGATGACCTTCGCAACCTGAGCACGGCCGCTAACCAGAGACTCTTTGAGCATGAGCACCTGAAGACGGCCGTTGCGGTGTCTGGCTAGCGCGCCTCGCGTAAGCCTACGGCTTCGAGGTCTTGATCTGCCAGGAGCTGCGCGCCTCCAGGGGCAGGGCGCCGCGATCGCTCTGGGCCTGCGCCTGGTACAGGCGGCTGATGGTCAGGGTGATCGACCCGCTGCCCAGCTCTTTCATCACCGCGGGAGAGACGCTGTAGCTGCCGGTCTCCGCCGCGGCGCAATCGATGCGCACGCCGTTGCTGGACGAGGCCAGCGACACCAGCATCTGGGCCCCGTCCTGTGGCGCGGCGACCCATGAGACGACAAGCGGGCTGCTCAGGGGCAGCGCGGCCAGGGTCTTGGCGGAGGTCAGGGAAAGGGGGGTGACGCCGTGCCACAGGCCGGAGAGCATCTTCAGGTCGGGCCCGCCGGCGGCGCTGAGTGCGAGCTGGCTGGTCTGGTCGAAGAGGGCATTGGGGTCCACCGGGGTGTTGGCGTTGGCCACAAAGCCGGGGTCGATCACGTCGGGCTCGTTGACGGCGTAGATGTCGAGCATGGCGTTGTACTGCAGGGTGACCGGTCCATTCAGGCCGCCGCTGATGGTCAGGTCGCCCGCGTCGAGGCCTCGGCCCAGGGTGGCCATGCCGGTGGTGGTGGTGACCTTGCACGTGCCGACCATCTTGGTGGCCATTTGCAGGCCGCTGGGCAGGTCGCGCACTACGGCGCTGGCGGACCATACGTTGGCGGCAAAGGAGCCCGCCTGGAGCTGGGTCTGACTGAGGGAGATGCCACCCCAGAGCGGGCCGGTGTCGGGCTTCTGATCGCCGCTGCCGGCATCGGCGCCGGGGGGGGTGCCGCCGTCCTGCCCGACGACGGGCGGGGGGTCCGGGACGTTGCATCCTGCAGAAAGGCCGACGACCAGGGCCAGGCAGGTGGAGTGAACGACATGGGAGAAAAGAGAATCGAGGCTGCTGCGGCTCATGGGGGGATGGGTCCTCCTGAACCCGACATTGCCTGACTTCTGCGGGGCTGTCGCATTGGACGCGTACAGATGGGACGACAGCGGAAAACTTGACACGGGACTGCCTTGGGACTGCGTCAGCGACTGGGCGGACCTTTGGCGGGGCGGAAGAGGGCGCAGCGGAGCACGGGTTGCGGCGGGTATTTGTTCGGCAACAACGGACAAAGGATGAAGACACTGCCCCGGCCCTTGGACGATTGGATGTAGCGCGGCGGGGCGGCGCAGCGGTGACACAGGCTTTCGGGGAAGGGCCGGGGGGTTGGCGGCTCCGCGGACATGGGGATCGTGTAGCACGCTTCTCCGCTGGTCGTAGCTTTCGCTGCCGTTGTCGCCGTTCATGAGCAGCTTGCGCACTTTGCCCAGGCGGTAAAGTTCCGCCGCCGTGCGCACTGTCTACCTACTCACGGTGTCCGGCCAAAATATGGCACGCAGTATTCCGCCGCCTCGACGAACTCCCGCGGCGTCTGCGGCCCCAGGCGCAGTTCCGGCTGGTAGCGCAGAAGCTCGCAGGCGATGCTGAGAAAGGTCTGCGCAGTGACCGGCTGGACCCACGCGGCGCTCTTCCCCAGGATGGCGGTGACCCGGCTGCCGGTTGGCGAGAACGACGCCGTGCCGCCGCTGGCCCCGGGACAATTCGCCGGCTGATCTTCCTCGGCCTCGACCTCCGGGTCTTCCCCTTCGGTCAGGGCGGCGAGTTGGCCGCGCAGGGTGGCCAGCCGCTGGCCGGTGGCGGTGTCCCAGATGCGCGCGCTCTTGCCCACGCTGGCGGTGAGCAAGCGCTTCCCATCGGGCGAGAAGCTCGCGGACAGCGCCGAGGGCCGGACCTCGTCCACCTGGGCCTGCAAGACGGAGAGAGGCACCCCGGTGACGGCGCTCCACATGCGCGCGGTGCGGTCGGCGCTGGCGGTGACGATGCGGCTGCCGTCCGGGGAGAAGGTCGTCGAGACGACGTCCTCGGTGTGCCCCTCCATCACTGCCACCTCGGCCCCGGTGGTGGTGTCCCAGACCCGCGCTGTGTGGTCGCGGCTTCCGCTGACCAGCCGCGTCCCGTCCGGTGAGAAGGCCAGCGCCGAGACGGTCTTTTGGTGCCCCGCAAGGATGAGCAGGGAATCGCCGGTCGTGGCGTCCCACAGGTGTACGGTGTCGTCGGCACCGGCACTGGCCACCCGGTCGCCTTGGGGGGATAAAATGGCGACGCGGATGTGATCGCCCAGGACCCAGATCGGCGCCCCGCTGGGCCCGTCCCAGATCCGCGCCGTGCCATCCAGCCCGGTGGTCAGGATGCGGGCGCCGTCCCGGGAATAGGTCGCCGAGCAGACCCCTTGTTTGTGGCCGTTGAGCACCGCCACCTCGCGGCCGGTGACGGCGTTCCACAGCCGGGCGGTGTGGTCCTCGCTGGCGGTCAGCACCCGGCCCTGGTCGGGAGAAAACGTCGCCGAGCGCACGCGCCCCTTGTGTCCCGAAAGCACCGCGAGCTGCTCGCCGGTGAAGCCGTCCCAGATTCGCGCGGTTTTGTCGGCGCTGGCGGTGACCACCCGGCGGCCGTCGCCCGAGAAGCGCGTCGAGAAGATGCGATCGCCATGGCCGCGCAGCACGTGAGAGGCCCAGATCGCGCCGATGTTCCACACCCGCGCGGATCGGTCGTCGCTGGCGGTGAGCACCCGCAGGTCGTCCGGCGCGAAGGATGCCGAGACGACGGTGTCGTTGTGCCCCGCAAGGATGAGCAGGAGGGCCCCGGTGGTGGCGCTCCACAGCCGGGCGGTCTTGTCGGCGCTGGCGGTGATCACCCGCTTGCCGTCCCACGAGAAGCCCGCCGACGAGACCCCGGCGGAGTGTCCGCGCAGCACCGCCAGCGGGCGTCCGTCCGGGGCCCGCCACAGCCGGGCGGTGCCGTCGAGGCCGGCGGTGACCACGCGGCTGCCATCGGGCGAGAAGGCCACCCCGCAGACCACGCCCTTGTGCCCCGAGAGCACCGCCACCGGCCGGCCATCGGTCGCGCGCCACAGCCGGGCGGTGCCGTCCTCCCCGGCGGTGGCGATCAGCCGTCCGTCCGGCGAGTATACCACCCAGTGGACGCCGGCTCCGTGCCCGCGCAGCGCCGCCACCTGCTCTCCGGTGGCCACATCGAAGACCCGGGCCGGGGCCTCGTCGTGCCTCACCGGAAGCCCGCCGACGCCGACCCGCTTGCCGTCGGGGGAGAAGGCCACCGAGAGCACCTCGCCCTCGGACAGGCGCAGCACCTGCATCGGTTTGCCGTTGGCCACGGCCCACAGCCGCGCGGTCCCGTCCCGTCCCGCGGTGACCGCCAGCTTGCCATCGGGCGAGAACCCCCCAGTCCACACGCCGGCCCCGTGGCCCCGCAAAAGAAAGAGCGCCTTGCCGCTGGCCGCGTCCCACAGGCGGGCGGTGCTGTCCTTGCTGGTGGTCAGCACCCGCCGCCCATCGGGCGAAAGCGTCGCGCTGGTCACCCCATCGGCGTGGCCCTTGTACGTCGCCAGAAGCTGTCCGGTGACCCCGTCCCACAGGCGGGCGGTGCGATCCAGCCCCCCGGTCAACACCCGCCGCGAGTCCTGGGCAAAGGCCGCCGACCACACGCTGCCGGTGTGCCCGCGCAGCGGCAGGGAGAAGAGCAGCGCCGCCGTCGCCGCGGTCAGCCCATGCAGCGCCGGGACCAGCGGCTCGTGCTGCTCCCGCAGAGAGGGACCGACGGCGCGGATGCCGGTGACCAGCGCCACCACCTCGTCCCCCGGCTGCCGCGAGAGCAACGCCGCCCGCAAACCCCGCTCCGCCAGCGACACCGCCTCGGCGCGGTTCTTGGCCGCCGCCTCCGCCGTCCGCGCCAGCCGCTGCGCCGCCTCGGCCTGCTGCACCTGACTGTATTCCCACCCCACCGTCGTCAGCAGCACCGATAGCACGACCACCATCGAGGCCAGCACCGCCACGTTGCGACGCTGCGCCCGCGCCTCCTGTTCCAGGTGCAGCCGGCGCTCCCGCTCCAGGGCGGCGCGGCGCTCCTCCTCGGCGGCCTCGCGCAGCTTCTCCTGGTCGCGCCGGGCCAGGTCCAGGCCGGCCAGCAGGAACTCATGCTCGTCCGGGCTGACGTCCTCCCGTCCCCGCGACCACTCGATGGCTTCGCGCAGCACCTGCCCGCGCAAGAGAAAATCGTCCGCCTTGCCCGACTCACGCCAGCGCAGGAGCGGCTCGGCGAAGAGCCCCCGGCGTTCCTTCTCCTGGACCCAGGCGCGGTCAAAGACCGTGGCGAAGATGCGGTTGCGCAGGCGCAGCACCGCCCCGTCGGGCCGCCGCTCCTCCGCCGCCATTCCGGTCAGGCGCAGAAGGAGCTGCACCGGATCGTCTCCGCTGGCGGTGGGCGTCGCCCCATCCAGCAGGCGGCGGTACAGACGCAAAAGTTCCTGAAGCTGCGGGCTCTGCTCCAGCCGGCTTTCCGCATACGTCAGGTTGGGCTCCTCGCTGCGCCCCCGGCGGAGGAAGGCCTCGTTGACCACCCGCGCCACGCGCTCTTCCGGCGACTCGCCCGAGACCGATGACTCCCCCGGGCGCGCCTCCTTGTGTCCCTGTCGGATCAGGGCCTCGCACACCCGCTGGGTCATGTAGGGGTGTCCGCTGGTCCAGCTCAGCACCGCCTGAAGCAGCCGCTCGGGGTCGTTGGCGTTGCCCTCGAGGCCCGGCAGCAGCGCCCGCGCTTCGTCGGGAGTGAAATCGAGCAGCCGGATGCCCCTGCCGATGTTGAACGGCGTGCGCGCGGGGTTCTTGATCAGTTCCCCCGGGGTCGCCACCCCCATCAGGCAGAAGGTCAGCCGCTCGTAGGCCTCGTCCTCGGCGCGGGCGTTGTAGGCATCGCGGATGGCGGCGAAGAAATCGTCGGTCGAGAAGGGCAGGGCCAGCAGGCTGTCGATCTCGTCGATGAAGATGACCACCTTGCGGGTAAGCTCCCGCAGCACCACCTCGCGCAGGTACAGCACCACCCGGTGTACCGGCGTCGTGCCCAGCTGTCGCAGCCAGAATTCCCGCGGCTGCGGCAGCTTCAGCTTGCGGGCCACCTCCTCGATGAAGCCGTAGTACCACTGCTCCGGCTCGCTGCACGTGCCCCCGATGCGCGTCAGATCGATGGTGGCGCACAGCAGCCCCTGCTCCTTCAACCAGCGGGCGGCGCGCACCCGCAGGCTCGACTTGCCGATCTGCCGCGGGGCCAGGACGTAGCAGAACTCTCCCCGCAAAAGGGCCCCACACAGCTCGCCGTCCGCCGGGCGTTCCACGTAAAGGGCGCCCGCGGGCAGCGAACCACCGGCGTGGAAGCGTGGGGCGGCGCTCACGTGCCGGTGAGCTTGCGGCGCAGTCGCTGGTAAAGCTGATAGCGCACGCGGAACCCCGAGGTGGCCTCGTCGCTCTCGATAAGGCCCGCCTGCTCCAGCTTGTGGCGCGCATTGCGGTCCAGTGATGAAAGGCGGCTCGGCGGCCCGGTCAGAAGCGCCGTGAAGGCCCCGCCCACCGCCGGCTGCTCCTGCAGGCGTTGCAGCGCCTGATCCAGGAAACCGTCGAAGACCTTGCTCTTTTTCGGGTCCTCATCGAGAAGCTGAAGCAGCGGCGCGCCCTGCTTGCGGGACGAATAGAAGAGCAACCGCAAAAGATACGGGTGCCCGCCGATGAGCGCCCGCACCGCGTCGAGTTCTGCCGCCGATGGGCGCAGCCCGTAAAGCTGGGCCAGGCGCAGGGTCTGGTCCTGGTCGAAGTCCCCCAGGCGCACCGGCTCGGTCAGGTTGAAGGGCGACTGCCGTGCGTTGTGAATGAGCAGCGCCGGGGTGGTCGATACCGATAGAAGAAGGCGCAGCCGTTGCCAGGGCTCCTCCTCGACCCCGTTCTCCGCCCAGGCGCGCAAAAGGCCGAAGAACTCGCTGGCGAAGGGCGAGTCCCACACGGTGTCAGCCCGGTCGATGGCCAGCAGCACCACCCCGTCGTTGTGGTCCATGCGCGGCAGGATCGACCGCTCCATCAGCCAGGTGATGTTCGACATGGGGTTGTCCGATACCCAGGCCTGCTCGACCTCGTCCCGGTGCCCGTGGAACGAGTTGACCACGTGCATGGCCAGCTCCCGCAGGAAGCTCGACAGGCTGCTCTTCGAACGCTGGTCGAAGAGTTCCAGGTTCACCGAGACCACCTTGCAGCGGCCCTCGCTGGGCTTGCGTCGCTCGTTCAGCACGTACTTCAGCAGCCATGTCTTGCCGAAGAGTTCTGGCCCCCAAAGCACCGCCGGCTTGCCGGGGAACTCCAGGTAGTCCTGGGCCATCTGCTCTTCGGCCTGCCGGTGCACATACCAGCTCGGGTCGTAGGCCGCCTTGGGTGGCTGGGGGTGGCGCTTCTGCGGGTCGGGGGGCAGGAGCGACTCGATGTAGCGGGCCGGGCAGGCGTAGACCACTCCGGTGCGCCCGGTGCGTTCATCGGGCACCACCTGCTTCAGGTGGCCGATGACCTGATCGGAAGAGAAGATGGGCACCCCGGAGAGCATCGCCTCCAGGGCGCCAGGAGGGGTGTTGCGCGCGTGCAGCACCACCGCTGGGCCGCGGCGCAGGTCCAGTCCGTCGGGGTCTTGCACATGGCCCTCGATGGGCTGGACCTGCGCCGGGAAACCGTGGGCCTCCCAGACGCTGCCCTTGACCAGGCCGGTGGACAGCGTCAGCGGCTCGACATCGGGCAGGGGCTGGTCGAGCTGCATCATGGCGCAGTCGGCCTCGGGGTCCACATGGCGCACCGTGGCCTCGACCTCGCAGGAGGGGAAGCGCAGGCGCAGCCGGGCCCCCAGGGCCACCCCGTGGACCACGTGGGCGCAGGTGACCGCCCATTCCGGGCGCACCAGATAGCCCGCGCCGGTCTGAGTGCCCCAGGTCCCCTCGGCCTCGACGAACGCGCAGGCCTGCCGGATCGCCTCGGGGGTGGCCGGGCGTGTCATGTTGGCAGCATCCTCATGATCGCCAAAGCATAGCATAATCGCGTGAATCTTAAGAATCTCGTGCCGGGCCTGGTTGGAATGACCAAACTTCGGGTGAGAGGGAGGATTCCATGATTCAGTCTCAACCGTCTTCTGGTCCATTATCTACGGCATCTGCGGCGTCTCCGGCGTCTCCGGTCCAGCCGGCGGGTCAGATGGTGGACATGTCCGATATGCCGACGCCGATCTTCACGCCGACTGTGCCGGCGCCGTCGTATCAGGTCCGTAGCCATGGGCTCACGGATCGAGGCAAGGTCCGGTCGATCAACGAGGACAACTTCCTGATCGCCGAGCTGACCAAGGCGTTGCGGGTACAGCAGTCGAGCTTGCAGGGGCCGGCCACCCAGTACAGCGGGGAGCGCGGGCACCTGTTCGTGGTGGCCGATGGCATGGGCGGGCACGCAGCGGGGGAGCAGGCCAGCGCCCTGGCGGTACACACCATCGAGGACTTCGTGCTGAACACCCTGAAGTGGTTCTTCCACCTGCGCAGCCCCGAGCAGCCGGGGGTGCTGAGCGAGTTCCAGCAGGCCCTGCGCGCCGCCGATGCCAGGATCTTCGACGAAGCCGCCCGCCACCCCGAGTACGAGGGCATGGGCACCACCCTGACCATGGCCTACACCATCGGCCGACAGATCTTCATCATCCACGTCGGCGACAGCCGCTGCTACCTGTTGCGCGGCGGTCAACTCTACAAAGTGACCCACGACCACTCCCTGGTCGAGGAGATGGTCCAGCGAGGCCACCTGACCGCGGAGGAGGCCGCCCATCACCGCTGGCGGCATGTCATCACCAACGTCGTGGGCGGCACCGAGCGGGGCATCCGCGCCGAGGCGCACCGGGTGGATCTGGACCCGAACGATACGATCCTTTTGTGCTCCGACGGGCTGACCGAGATGCTCAAGGACGATCGTCTGGCCGCGTTGCTGCTCGCTCAGTCCGAACCGCGGCTGGCCTGCGAGCAGCTCGTTCGCGAGGCGCTGGAGGCCGGCGGCCGGGACAACGTTACGGTGATCGTGGCGAACTTCCAGAGCTGAGGTTCGGCTGTTCTTATTGAATGTTCGGCGAACGTTCGGTGAACGTTCGCCTGCTACACTCTACCAATGACCGCCCTTCAGGCTGCATTTTTCCAGTCTCCCCCGACGCTTGGCAACCAGTACGATGACGATCGGGTGCTGCGTTCGTATCTCCTGCGGACGCTGCCCGCCGACATGTTGCGGGACATCGAACCCGCCCTGCGGGAGATGGGCGAGCTTTCGGGTGGGCCCTTCCATGACCTCCAGCTTCGCGATCGGCTGAATGAGCCGCGCCTGACCCAGTGGGACGCCTGGGGGCACCGCATTGATCGCGTCGAGGTCTCGCCCCTGTGGCAGGCGGCCGCCCGCCTGGCGGCGGAGAAGGGGCTCATCGCCACGGCCTACGAGCGGGCCCACGGCGAGCTGTCCCGGGTGCACCACTTCGCGCTGACGTACCTTTTCGAGCCTTCCAGCGATGTCTACACCTGTCCCCTGGCGATGACGGACGGGGCGGCCAAGACCCTTCTGGCCCACGGCAACCGCGCACTTGTGGATCGGGCGCTGCCGCGCCTGACCTCCCGCGACCCGGCGCGCATGTGGACCTCGGGGCAGTGGATGACCGAGCGCACAGGCGGATCGGACGTGGGCCTTACCGAGACGGTGGCGCGGCTGGAGGACGGGCAGTGGCGCCTCTTTGGGACCAAGTGGTTCACCAGCGCCGCCACCTCGGAGATGGCCCTGACCCTGGCCCGGCCCGAGGGCAACGGCCCCGGCGGGCGCGGCCTGGCACTCTTCTACCTGGAAACCCGCGACGACGCCGGCCGGTATAATGGCATCGCCATCAACCGCTTGAAAGACAAGCTGGGCACGCGCAAGGTGCCCACCGCCGAGCTGACGCTGACCGGCACCCGGGCCCAGCCGGTGGCCGGGCTCTCCGACGGGGTGCGGGCCATCGCGCCGATGCTCAACGTCACCCGGACATGGAACGCCGTCGGGGCTGTGGGGGGGATGCGCCGGGCGCTGGCGCTTTCTCGGGACTACGCCCAACGCCGGGTGGCCTTCGGGGCGCGGCTGGCAGACAAGCCGCTGCATAGGGAGACGCTGGCCGGGATGCAGGCGGAATACGATGGCGCGTTCCACCTGGCCTTCCGCGCGGTGGAGCTTCTGGGCCAGGAGGAGGCCGGTACCTTGAGCCCGGGGGAGGTCGAACTCTTGCGCATCTTGGTGCCCATCGCCAAGCTCTTGACCGGCAAGCAGGCGGTGGCCGTGGCCAGCGAGGCCCTGGAGGCGTTCGGCGGCGCGGGTTACGTGGAGGACACCGGGTTGCCGCGGCTTCTGCGGGATGCGCAGGTGCTCTCGATCTGGGAGGGGACGACCAACGTGCTTTCCCTGGATGTGCTGCGGGCATTGAGCAAGGGCGCAGCGCTCTCGGCCTGGCAAGAGGAGGCGGCACAGCTTTGCGCGCTGACCCGGGAGCCTCGCCTGGTGGCGGCGGCGCGGGTGGCGCGGGAGACGCTGGATCGGGCGGAGCGCTTCGCCCTTCTGGCGATGAGCCGGGAGCCCCAGGGCATGGAGGCCGGGGCGCGGCGCTTCGCCATGACACTGGGGCGGTCGATGGAGCTGGCACTGCTCCTGCGGCATGGGCAGTGGGCCCTCGATCACCAGCAGGACGGGCGGCCGGCGGCGGCGGCCCTGCGGTTTTTGCGCAACGGCATCGACCTTCTGGGGGAGGACGCGCTGGCGGATGATCTGGCGGAGAGCGCCGCGCTGGCCAACGATACGGAGCTGCCCTTTGGCGGTTAGCGGGCGATGATCTCGAAGAGCTGGCGCCGGGCGTGCTGGTAGGGGGCGCCGCGGGTCGGCCACGAGGGTTTTTGCCCCACCCGCGCCTCGGCCAGAGCCAGGGGGCAAAGCGTAGCGGCGATGGTCTCGGCCCGCACGGGATCGATGGCCCGCGCGAGCTGGAAGTACCCCGCGTCTCCGATGCCGCGCCGCCACTGCTTCAGCCGGATGGAGGGCACGACCCCGGCGAAGCCCAGCGAATGGGCGGGAAAGGCGGCCTGCGTTCCCGGGTAGACCAGCACCCCATCCCCGTTGGCGTGGTCGCCGTGCTGGTTGTGGAAAGTCTCGGCCTGAAGGAACGGGTCCACGGGCCCCTGGCCGCCCCGGTTGTCGTCATTCCAGAAGGTAGACTCCCAGTAAAACCAGCGATCGATGCCGTATCGGGCCTGGATCCACCCGTTGGCCACCAGCGATAGAGCGCCGCCGTCCAGCAGGAACGAGCCGGTCTGCGGCAGGGCGCCATTGTAGATCCACACCTGCTTGCCCAGGCGCCGGGCCCGCGCAACTTTCGCCGGGTCATAGGATGCCGCGTGGACAATGGGCAGGGAGACGGGCTGCCCGGCCGGGTCCGACGAGCAGGTGTGGGCCACGCGCAGCGTTCGCAACAGGGTCCCGGCGGCGGCCAGCGCGGCCAGCCACCTTGGGCCCAGTGGGCTCGCGCACTGTTCATCGACGGCATACAGGATGACGTCGCGTTGCATTGGGGATACCGGACCCAAGGCCGCAAGGGCCGCCAGCACGGCCTGCACCTGCGCCACTCGATCGGGCGTGGGGGCGCCCAGCGTGCCATAGGTGCCCAGGACCAGCAGGTCGGCGCCGCGGCCTTCCCCTGGGCCGTCATACCCATGGCGCGGGGTGAAGAGCGCCCCGGTCAGGGCGTCCTTTTGTGCCTCGACATCGGCGGGGGTGTTCAGGCGGTACGCCGGGCTCAGGCCGTGCCGGTGCATAAGCTGAAGGTAGTGCGCCACCGCTTGTGGGCCGCCCCCGCGGTGGAGGATCTCGTCGGGGCTGTAGTAGACCAGGGTGCGCGCGGCGGGGTAGGGCAGGGGGGTCGGGCCGACGCGCAACTCGATGGGTAGGGTGGCGATGAGCGGGGGCCCGAATGCCGGCGATGCCGGGGGCGGCGGAGCGCCCGAAGCCGGCGATGGGCGCGAGGCTCCCGACGTGTGCCGCGATGGGTCCGGCGATGGCGCTGGGGACCGGGCGGTCCCGGGCAGGGCGGACCCGCGGACCTGCACCTGTCCCTGGTATTCCCCAGGGGGGGCATTCATGGGCACGGTGACGTCGAACCACACCACCCGGTTCTCGCCGTTCTGTACGGTCATCGGATAGTCGGCCCACGACGGCGCCACCTCTACCGGGATCAGCGGGTCGGGCACCCAGCCGAGCTGTCCCGCGTCTGCCGGCATGGCCCCCACCGCCCAGCCCAGGGACTCGCCACGGTCCTTTCCCCCCGAGCGCCGCCGGACCTCCAGATCATGGGTCACGAAACGCTCGATCGAGCGCCACGGCAGCCCAAAGGGGACCTGCGCCTGGGCCGCCGCGGGGGCCGGCAGTGTGGAGAGCACCGCCTGTCCCGGTCCTCGCAAGGAGAAAAGGTCCACCGTGACCCCGACCAGCGGCGCTTCGCCCGCGCTGACCACCACCTGGAACGCCACCGTCTCGCCCGGCAAGGCGATCAGGCGCACCGGCTGCCCCGGCGACCATATTCCGTTGTCCCGGCCCCGGGCCGATGCCGGCAGCGGGTCTCGACTGCCGATGCGTTCTCCGTCGTCGACCACCCACACCTTTGGTGGGCCGATGCCCGTGCCGCCGCCCCGCCTGGTGCACCCGAGCAGCGCGCCCAGCAGGCCCACCGCGACACTCGCCTTTGACCACGGCCATGCCCTGTCGCTGCTCCTGCGCCGGAAATGTCTCACCGGCCGTACTTATCGCGGATCGTCCCCTCAAGTCGAGGCCGCGGAAGCCGCCCCCCGCTTTTCATGACCGCTTCATGATCGCGAAGACCGCCGTTCCCGCGCCGATGCGTTTCCCGCGAGCCTGGGCTTGCCGGGGCGTGTAAGATAGAGATAAGGATCAATGATGAAGACCCGTGATGTTGTCGTGCTAAGACTGGCTGCCGTTCTATCGCTGGTAGGTGGCCGTGGACCGGCCGGTCGCTGGCGTGTCGCTCTGACCGCGGGCCTTCTTTCTTGGGCGTGGGCGTGGGCGTGGGCCGCGGGCGGCGAGGCGCTCGCGCAGAGCTACCCGCAGCCCGGTTACCCGCAGCCCGGTTACCCGCAGCAGGGTGCCCCCCAGCCAGGCTACCCGCCACAGGGATACCCCCAGCCCGCCTATCCTCAGCAGCGCTACCCCCAGCCCGGTTACCCGCAGGGCGCCTCACCACCGGGCTACCCGCCACAGGGATACCCCCAGCCCGCCTACCCCCAGCCCCCGGCGGCGCCCTTGCCGCCGGTCTCGACGCCCTCGTCG
>JBBRLA010000094.1:0-17938 GCA_038231615.1 Polyangia bacterium
CCGAGATCACCGGCCCCCTCATCGTCCTGGACCACCACGCGGTCTGTGACCCCTTCGGCTCCCTGGAGGTCCGCGACCCCGACGCCGCCAGCTCCGGCGTCGTCGCCTGGCGCCTGCTCTGCCGCCTGGGCCTGACCGAGGCCGCCATGCCCCGGGCCGTGGCCGACGCCCTTTACACCTCGCTCATCGAGGACACGGGCTGGTTCCGCTACCAGAACACCAACCGCGAAGCCCTGCACCTGGCCTCGGTGTGCGTCGAGCGCGGCGTCGTCCCCTGGGACCTGAGCCTAGCCCTGGACGAGTCCAACTCCGAGGCCAGCCTGCGCCTGCTCTCCCTGGTCCTTTCCTCACTAGAACGCCACTGCGGCGGGCGCCTGGCGCTTCTGACCCTGACCGAAGAGATGATGCAGCAGTCCGGGGCCACCCCCAACGACGTCGGCAAGTTCGTCAACTACGCCCGCGGCCTGCGCGGCGTCGAGGTGGCGGGCCTTGTGACCCACGGCGACAAGAGCCTCTACGTCAGCCTGCGGGGCAAGGGCACCGTCGACGTGGCCGCGGTGGCGCAACGCTTCGGCGGCGGCGGTCACCGCAGCGCCGCCGGCTGCACCCTGCCTGCCACAAAGACCCCCGAGTCGCGCGCCGCGGCCCAGGCCCTTCTGGTCGCCGCCGTCGCCCAGGTTCTCTCATGAACGGCGTGCTGGTCGTGGACAAGCCCCGGGGGCCGACGTCCTTCGACATGGTCGCCCGGGTGCGCCGGGCCGCCAGCGAGCGCCATGTCGGCCACGCCGGCACCCTAGACCCGATGGCCACCGGCGTACTGGTGCTCTGCCTGGGGCAGGGGACCAAGCTGGTGCCCTACCTGATGGCCGCCGAAAAAGAATACCGCGCCACCATCCGCCTGGGCATCGCCACCGACACCGACGACGAGGAAAGCGGGCAGGTGCTGTTTCGCGCCCTCCCGCAGGCCCTAGCCGCGCTGTCGGAGGGGCACATCCGCGAGAGGCTGGCGGCGATGGTCGGCACGCTGACCCAGCGTCCGCCGCGCTACTCGGCGCTGAAGATCGATGGCGAACGCCTGCACGAGCGGGCCCGCGCCGGTCTCGACGACGAGGTTGCAGTGGAAGAGCAGCTCCGGGGCAAGCAACGGGAGGTCGCGATCCACGAGATCCGCGTCGAAGAGCTGCGCCTGTCCCCGGCGGACCCCGCGCTGCCCGAGGTGACGATCTTCGTCCGTTGCGGCAAGGGCACCTACATCCGCTCGATCGCCCGCGACCTGGGGGAGCAGCTTGGCGTGGGGGGCCACCTGTGCGCCCTGCGCCGCCTGCGGGTGGGCCGCTTCACCCCCGAACTGGCCAGCACCCTTCTGTCCGAGGAGGTCCCCCCGGGCAAGCGTCCCCGGGACCGCTTCGCCGGGCCGCCGCGGATCTTCACTCTGGCACAGGCCCTGGATCATCTACCCACGCTGACGCTGCCCGCAGAGCTGGCGGCGCGGGTGCGCAACGGGCAGAAGGCCGCCCTTGCCGAGCTATCCGGCCTTTTCCCCACCCTTTCGGTGGAGGGGCAGGCCGCGACGGTCCTGGATGAGACGGGCGCGCTGGCCGCGGTGGTGGTGGTCGAGGGCGGCCGGATCGTCATCGGCAGGGGGTTCACCGTGACGGGCGCTGCGGCGGGCAGTTGACAACTTCGTCATCTGCGAGAAGATCCTGAAATGGGTCAAAGCTCACGCAGGAAACGCATGCGCGCGGCGGCGCTGCCGCCACAGGAACCATCCCTTCCCGAGGTCCCCACAGGCAACCCCCGGCGCAAGCATCAGGTGCGGCTGGCACTGCTTATCCTGATTCCCCTGCTGGCCGTCGGCAGCGCGGTGTTGATGATCAAGGGGCTCGACAACCGGCCCGCCGCCGGCATCCTGCTGCTCCTGGGCTGTGCGCTGTGGATCACCACCTTCGCGGTGGACCTGGGGCAGAACATCCCGCCTCGGGACCGACTGAAGTTCCAAGGACTCAACTTCGGCCGCAAACCCTAGCGGTCACCCCCTGCTTCAGGGTATAAGACCCGCGAAATCCCGTGACACCCCGATTCTTCATAGCGTTCTCCGGCGGTGATGACGCCCTGCTTAGCGCCTGCGCCGAGGTGCTGGAGCAGGTGGCCCACGTCCGCTCCGTCGATCCCTTAGATCTCTCCACCCCCGACGCCGCGGGCAAGGATCTGGCGGCAGCCAGCCTGCTTCTGCTGGTGCTGCGCGAGCCGATCGCCGATGGTGTGGCCCGCATGGTCCGCCTGCGTCTATCTCAGCGACGCCTCCCGCTTTTGCTCCTGGCCTTTGGGGTAACCCCGGACCAGGCGGTGGAACTGGTCAAGTGCGGCGCCGCCGATCTTCTGTCCCTGCGGGGCAGTCCGCCAAGCTTCATCGTCGATGCGCCGGCCCTGCACGCCAAGGTTGAGCGGGCGCTGTGGCGGCGCAACGGACTGACCCTGGAAGATCCGGTGCTGGCGCCCCTCGCGGGGCTCTACGGGCCCGCCGCCGCCGCCTACGCCTCCAGCAACCGCCGCCTGTGCTATCGGGCGAACACTTCGAACAAAGCCTCCGCTACGCTGGTTTTGCCAACCCCCCCTGGCGAGGCCCGCTGCCAGATAAGCGACATCTCCGTGGCCACCGAGGAACAGAGCGGCGGTCTGCGCCTGCGGGCTGAACCCATGGTCGCCGCCAAGATGCCCCTTTCCACCTGGCACCGCGGCAGCGAACTGTCCGGCGCCCTGCTCCTGACCGACGAGAACACGTCGATCCCCCTGCGCCTGCGAATCATCCGCGCCGAGGGCGGTACCGGCGGCCAGGCCGCTCAGGTGGCCCTGCAATACATTCCCCTAGACCCCCGCCACGAGCAGCGCATCCAGCGCTTCTGGATGCGCTGCCAGCAGCGTTAAACCGAAGCCGCGCTCTAGGGTAGCGACGGGCAGTTCGGCAGACAGGCCGCTCCCTTGTAATCCGCGCAGGCCAGCGGAGACAGGCACTCCTTGCAGGTGTCGACCTTGCGCGCGTAGTCGGTGCTGGCGTTCGCGTTGTCCGAGCACGTGCTGGTACAACTGCCCACGTCGTAGTTGGTGTCCACGCAGTCGCGCTTCTTCTGGCACAGGGCCTTGCAGTTGATGTACTCCTTCAGCCCGCACCCCGTCGGAGGCAGCAGCACGCCCAAAACCATGGCTCCGATCACCACGGCCTGCGACAAGGCCCACATCGTCTTCATTTGATTCTCCTTCGCTTCCTGTTGGCTACATTGTCCCCGGCCAGAAATCTGAGTTCGCCTAAAGGTGAAGTCAAGACCCGCTCTCATTCATGCTGTACCATATGGCCCATTCCTTTCACGGAGCCCCGCATGCACATCAAGCTGAGCCGCCTCCTCTGCCTGGCGTCCCTTGCGCCCCTTTTGCTTTCCGCCGGCTGCCATGGCCAGAAGACCCCCGCCGTGCCCCCCATCATCCATGCGGCCCGGCCCCTCGCCATCCCGGTCCTGCCGGCGCCGGCGGATCCCGGCGTCATCGGCTACGTGAAGGTGCGCGACCCCCGGCGCCTGGTGGCCGAGGTCGGCCAGGACCAGGTGCAGAGCCTGCTCAATGCCAAGGACCTCGACATCAACCTCCTGCGCCCCGGCACGCCGGCCACCCTGGTCATGTGGGGGCCCGACGGCTTCGCCTTCGACAAGGTGCCCCTGGCCGCCTTCGTCGCCCTGCAAAAGACCCCGCCGGGCTTCCTCAAGGACAAGGAGGACGGCGTGAAGGTGCTGGAGGACCTGACCTTCCTGCCCATCACCCCGACGGCGCGCGACCACGCCAAGGCCGCCTCGTCGCTTCTGCCCCTGTGCCGCGAACCTGGGCCGTGGGACGCACAGCTCCACGTCGTCCTTTCCGCCATCACCAGGAACTACGGCACTCAGCTTCACATCGGCCTGGGTGCCCTGCAAGGGGCGATGGCCGCTCAGTCGAAGAAGCCCGGCGCCCCCGATCCCCAGGCCATCGGCTCCCTGCTCACCAAGATGCTGGCGCGGATCGAGCAGATGGAATCCTATTCCCTGGGCCTCAGTTTCCTCCCCGAGGAGATCGAGGTCGAGATGGTACTACGCGACAAAGACGGCGGGGCGGGCGGCCCGATTCCGGCCCCCGACCTGGCGCAGTTCATGCCGGTGGAGGACATCCGCATGCAGTGGAACCTGCATGACCTGGCCGGCAAGATGAACACCTACCTCGACTGGTACATGCCGCTCCTGGCCTCGACCACCCCGGGCCTGGTCGAGCCCATGCGGGCCCTTTTCACCGACATGGGCAAGCTGGGGGACGCCCAGACCGCGGTGGCCCTGTCCTTCGACGCCAACGTCGGCATGCGTGGGGCCGGCCTGTGGCTGACCAAGGACCCCGAGGCCTACCTGGCGATCATCCGCCGCAGCATCGACATGTTCAACCAGCAGGGGGTCAAGGACAGCTACCGCACCCTGGGGATGGAACTGTCGGCGACCCGCCAGTCCCAGGTCCGCAAGGTCTATGGCTGGCCGGTGGACCGCTTCAGCGTCCACATCACGCCGACCAAGGACGCCCGCCCCGAGCAGCGGCTGATGTTCGACAAGATGCCGATCCTGGCCAAGCTGACCCACCTCGACTACGAGGTGATGCGCATGGGCAGCTATGTGCTCTTCAGCTTCAACGCCCCCATCGAGGCGCTGGCCGAGCGGCTCCTGCGCGGCCACGGCGACCTGCCCTTGCGGGCGGCCCACAACTTCCCGGCGGGCGGCACTCTCTACGTCGACGTGAACGTGGAGGGCCTGGTCGGCTCGTTCAAGGGCATGCTGCCTCCCGACGCCGCGGCCAAGATACCCGATCCGAAGAGCCTGGCCGGTACCGTGACGATGTTCTCCTACGACGGCGGCGCAGCCAGCGACTACCGCGTCCGCGTGCCGCGCACCATCCTCACCGCCCTGGCCAAAAAGGGCCGCTGACCTGAACAGAAACACATGGCCGGGCATCTTTTGGCGTACCTCTCCCCCATGTCCTCGCATTCGCGAGGCCATGGGTGGTGCCCCCACACTCCCTTCGGTCACGTACAGTAGTACGCTCCCTCGGTCGCTGCGGGGGTGCGCCAAAATCTGCTCCGGCCATGTGCTTCTTCCTGAAATGACTCTTCATCAAGGTGACTCTGGTTGGCCGTCTGCCATCTTCAAGGGGACGTTCCCGTCTTCACCAACGCCTTGGCATTCGCCGGGGCCGCTAGGGGTTGTTCAGGCCCACTTGGGCGATCATGGTTAGCGGGATGCTGCGGTACTCCTGCGTCGAGGATCGGTACGCTTCCAGATACACCAGGTGCCCGCGGTGGGAGATCCGCTGGGGCTCCAGCGCCCACGGGCCCACCCCCATGCTCAGCGTGATGTACACTGTCTGCTGCCGGCGGATCGCCAGACGCAGCGTGCGCTCCAGTTCCAGCAGCGGCAGCGTCTTGAAGCTGACCAGTCCTGGCACCTGATCTGCGTCCCGCACCGCCTTCGCCCCAGGCAACACCTCCACCGGGCCCGCCTTCTTCGTCGGGATGATGTTTACGATCGCCGCCGGCGCCGCCTTCGCCGCCGGCGCCGCCTTCGCCGCCTTCTGGACCTTCTGGGTCTTCGCCGGTCCGATCTCCAGGATCGTCCCCATCGTCCGCGACGGCTCACTCCCCCCGCGCGCCGCCGCGAGTCGGGCCGCCATGACCAGCGTTTGCAGCGGCCCCTCGGTCTTCGCCGGCAGCGGTATCAGCGGCTCCCGATAGCGCCACAGGCCCCCTCCCGGCGTCCCCTCCGTCCCTGCGCCAGGCGAGAGGGTGGCAATGCCCTCGCTTGGCAGGATCTCCAGGGCCCGCAGGCGCTTCTCGATGGCCGGCCGGTGGGTCTCCGCCACCAGGTACACCCCCGGAACAAGTTTTCGCCCGATCAGCCGGCTCAGCGCGAGGTCCGACCCGACCAGATCCTCCACGTCCTTGCGCAGCAGCATCACCATCCCCTGCACGAACCGCGCCTGCCCCGTCTGCCCGGCCCAGCTCTTCATCGACACCGCCACGTTCTGCGGCACCCCGGCGCTGGCGTGTTCTTGCAGGAAGCTCAGCAGGTCCTCCACCCGCTCGCCCTGCTCGATCGCCCGGGCCACCGACCCGCGGGACAGAGTGAGGGTCACCACCTGGTCGAACTTCTTCAGGTCCGCCATCCGCCCCAGGGCCAGCAGCGTCTGCGACGACACCTCAGGCGGTACCAGCATTTCGAAGCTGGGTTGCAGGTGAATGCGTGACGGCACGCCCTTCGTCGAGGGACTTTCACCGAAGAGCAGCGGCGAGAGCCGCGCCCACTGCTGCTTGCCCGTCCCCTGCACCTCCAGCCCGCTGAACTTCAGCAGGCTGTCCACCTCTCGCTCCACGCTCTGCGAGAGCAACGCAGGGTTGCTAAAATAATACACCCCGGACAGGTGCCCGATGCGCTGCATGCGCTCCAGCGCCGCGCGGGAGTACCACCCTTCTTGCCCCGCGTTTTCATCGTCATCATCATGGTTGCGTCCGCGCCCGGAAGGCCCCGCCTTGGACTCGGTCGCGCGCCTCCTATAAAGCAGGGCCAGCACCCGCTGCGACGGTCCCGGAAAGGCCCGCGCCGCCACGATTCGACATAGCTCCTGCAGGGTCAGCGAACCCAGGCTCTCCGCGGCCTCCGGCGACACCGTCACGTACTCCCCGCCGGAGCAGACGTTCATCTCGTGGAGCAACGTCAGCCGCTCCTGCAAGGGGAAATGTGCGCCCAGGAGCCCATGCAGTCGCTCCTCGTCCCGCTTGTAGAGCGGACCCGCGTTGGTCCGCTTGGGACGTGTCGTCCACACCGCTGCCGCGGTCAGCGCCAGTTCGAAGGGCAGCCGCGTCAGCAGCGACTCCTTCGCCGCCTTCCCATGCGCCGTGGGGGGGCGCTCCGTCGGCTCGTCGAGCGGCGGCAGGGCGGGCAAGAGCAGTGACGCTACCTCCGCCGGCAACCCCGCCCGTTCGCCGGCATAGGAGCGGTCGACGACGATCAGCTCGTGCTCCTGCAGCTCGCTGAAGGCGGTTTGCGCCATCGGCACCGAAAGCAGCAGCCGCGCCTCCTCGCTGACGAAGGACAGCTGCTGCACCTTGCCCAGCTCGGCGAAGAGCCGCAACAAGAGCAGTGCCTCCCCGGACAGCACGCCCAGCGCAGCGGCGACCTTCCGGGGCTCCGACATCCGCACCTTCAAGGCCAGTGCGAAGGCACTGGCCTTCGGTGTCAGCGGCATGTCGCTGGGCGAGTAACCTCCCATGTACCGCGACCCGAAGTACGAGTTGTCGTCGTCGTAGGGTTCGAAGCTGTTGTCGTCGTCGTCGTCGTAATCGTCGTCGGAGAGATTCGCCGATTTCACAATCGGCCCGAAATTGAACCCGCTGACCAAGTTTTTGATGAAAGAGCCTTTGGCCATGTCAGTTCAGGTCCTCCGTCGGGATCGCCTCCAGGACGGCCCCCCGGTGTGTCGGCAGCGCCTCGGGGTGTGCGGCCAGTGCCTCCTGGTGTGCGGCCAGCAACGGCTGCTCCTGTGTCGTGGCGATCACGGTTTCGACCGGCACCTTGGGCAGCCAGTCCTCGATGTAGTAGCGATAGCCCTGCTCGGTCAGGAAGAGCTGCCGGTTCATGGCGAACTGCTGCTCGACGGTGTCCTTGGTTACCAGCGAATAGAACGTGGCCTGCTTGCCGCTTTTCTTCGGGCGCAGGATGCGCCCTAAACGTTGCGCCTCCTCCTGCCGCGAGCCGAAGGTCCCGGATACCTGGATGCACACGTTGGCGTCCGGCAAGTCGATGGAGAAGTTGGCCACCTTGGACACCACCATCCGCTTGCACTCCCCATGACGGAACTGGGCAAAAAGGTGCTCGCGCTGCTGCTGTGGCGTCTCCCCGGTGATGAGCGGCGCGTCCAGCGCAGTCGCCAGTGCATGAAGCTGGTCCAGGTACTGCCCAATGACCAGCACCAGATCTTCCCGGTGGTTGTCGCACAGATCGACCACCGCCCGCAGCTTGTCCGGGTTTTCCGAGGCGATGCGGAAGCGGTCTTTCTGCTCGGCCACAGCGTAGGCCAGCCGCTTTTCCGGCGAAAGCGGCAGGCGCAGCTCGTAGCACGACGCCTCGGCGACGTAGCCCTGGGCCTCCATCTCCTTCCACGGCACGTCGTAGCGCTTGGGACCGATGAGGGCGAACACGTCGCCCTCCTTGTTGTCCTCGCGCACCAGCGTCGCCGTCAGCCCCAGCCGCCGCCGCGCCTGCACCTCCGACGTGATGCGGAATACCGGGGCAGGCAGAAGGTGCACCTCGTCATAGACGATGAGGCCCCAGTCGGCCCGGGTCATCAGGTCGAAGTGGGGAAAGGTTTCGCCCTTCTTCGTGGTCAGGATCTGATAGGTGGCGATGGTGACCGGGCGGACCAGCTTGCTTTTGCCGTGGTACTCGCCGACGTCGTTTTGCGACAGGGTGGTCTTGTCGAGCAATTCCTGCCGCCACTGCCTGGCGCTGGTGACGTTGGTGACCAGGATCAGCGTCTGGGTCTTCACCTGCGCCATGACCGCCATGCCGACCAGCGTCTTGCCGGCGCCGCAGGGCAGCACGATGACTCCATGACCCCCCTGCGCCCCGCCCCCGGCGGCGAAGATATCCACCGCCTCGCGCTGGTAGGGGCGCAGCACGAGCGGAAGGCCCGCAAGGGTCACGTCCCGCAGACAGATGTCCAGCGCCACGCCGGTGGTGAAGCCGCCGCGGTCCTCGACGGGGTAGCCATGCTTCAGCAGCGCCTGTTTGAGCAACCCACGGCTCATAAGCGGGATAACATAACCTTCCGGGCGCTTTTCGCCGAGCAGCGGGGTGACCGACTTCAGGCCCGAGACCTCGCGCAAAAGCAGGGGCTCGGTGGCGCAAAGCAGCAGGTCCCCCTGTAGGGTGCGTTCGAGGCGCAGCTTGCCGTAGCGGTTGGTGAAGTCGCGGATGTCGGAGATGACCACGTCGGGTACGGCGTACTTGGCATGCTCTTTCAGGGCGGCGACGATCTCGTCGGCGCCATGGCCCGCAGAGGCGGCGTTCCATAGCGAGAGGGGGCTGATGCGGTAGGTGTGGACGTGCTCGGGAGACTTGACCAGTTCGGCGAAGCGGGCCAGTGCGTCGCGGGCGGCGGGATAATTGGGGTTGTCCACCTCCAAAAGGAGCGTGCGGTCGCTCTGGACGATAAGCGGGTTTTCCGGACGGGGCATGTAGGCACCCTATGCACGGCCGGTGGGTGCGTCAAGGGGAAATGTCAGTCGGCGTACAAGGTGGGGGTTGGAGACAACGGGGGGTGGGACTGTCCATGAGCTTGACATTCGTCCCGCGTTAGTGGTCCGCTACTTAGACGGCGCGGGCCTTTCCGAGGGCTGGTTGGTGATGTTCGACCTGCGCAAGAAAAAGTCCTGGAAGGAGATGCTTTACTCGCGCAAGAAGAGGGTCGCCGGCAAGGTGGTGTGGATGGTGGGCTGCTGACCGCCAAGCGACGGGGGACATCGGGATGAGGCCGTAGACTTTACTCTGGGTGATGCAGCGTTCCTCGCGGGCCTCGGGAAAGCCAGGCATGCGCCGGGAATCCGGCCAGCGCGATCGCGACCGAGACCACCGCATCCCACGGGGCCTGGCGAACCATGCCGATCACAATGAAGACGCAGCCCCCGAACGCGACCAGCGGGACCAGCGGATAAAGCGGGACGCGATATTCCCCGGCCCCGGGCCTTCCAAAGCGTCTGCGAAGTCTGAAGATGCCGATGAAGACCAGGGCATAGAAGAGATACATGCTGAAGATCGCGAGGTCGGTGATGCGATCGGGGTTGAGAAGCAAGATCATCACAGTCGCGATGAGGGCCTTGAGTACAATCGAATCGACGGGCGTCTGAAAACGGGAGTGGAGCGTTGCGAATCGTTCGCGGAAGGGAAATGTGCCATGAAGCGCGAGGGCGTACGGAATGCGAGTGAGCGTCAGAATGTTTCCATTCAGGCAGCCGAAGATTGAAATGAGAATCCCAAGGCTCAGCAGCTTGCCGCCGATCGGGCCGAAGAGATGCTCGGCGGCGACCCCGGCCGCCTTCTCGTTCAGGCTGGCGATCTGCTTGGGGTCGAGGACGTGGAAGAGCGAAAGGTTCACCAGCAGGTAGGCCGTCATGACCGTCACGAGGCCGATCACGATGGCGCGGGGGAGGTTCCGCGCCGGGTTCTCGATCTCGCCCGCGATGTTCGCGACCTGCATCCAGCCGTCATAGGCCCAGAGGCACGCGAGGACTGCGGCGCCGAGGCCGGCGGCAGATTCCCGTCCGGGCAGTTCGAGGTTGAAGATCGGTGCACTGCCAAGGAAGAGCCCGGCGAGGCCAATCGCCAGGATGGGCAGCAGCTTCAACGCGGTTGTGGCGTCCGAGATCGTGCCCGCGGCGCGGGTGCTGCGGACATTGACGGCCGCCAGAAGGTAAAGTGAGAGGATCGCGATGGGCTTCTGCCGCGAGGCATCGAGGCCGAAGAACTGGGAGCAAAGGGCCCCGAAATAGAGCGCCAGGGCGGACATCAGCCCGGGGCCGTAGATCAGGACCTGGACCCAGCCGCAGACGAACCCGACGCTCTTGCCGTAAAGTTCCTCGACGTAAACATAGACGCCGCCGGTCTTCGGGATGCGGAAGGTCATCTCGGCGACCGTCAATCCGCCGGCCAGCGACATGATGCCGCCGAAGACCCAGGCGAACAAGGCGCCGTTCGAGGTCCCGGCCGCGACCAAGACCTTGCCGGGCTTCACGAAGACCCCCGACCCGATGGCGCAGCCGATGACCAGGGAAACAGCGGTCCAGATTTTCAGTCGAACGGGATTAGCAGCCATGGCAGGTTTCTTTGCATCCTACACCCCTTGACAAGGGGCACACCAGTTATTCAGGCAGTTACCGGGACCTCCAGCTGCAGAATGTCTCCCGGCTTGTCCGAACGATCAGCCGCCGCTCGCCTTGAGTCCGTCCCGCGCCAGGGTGTTCTGCGGGGCGATGTCCAGCACCTCGCGGAAGTGCTTTTGCGCCTCGGCCGCCTGCCCCTGCTTGAACAGCGCCCAGCCCAGGCCGGCCAGCACCTCCACGTCGCTCGGGTAAAGCTGGTGCAGCCTGGCGTAAAGCGCCACGGACTCGTCATAGCGGTGTAGATTGAACAGGCTGAACGCCATGCGCAGCGTCGCCAGGTAGTTTGCCGGGTCCAGCTTCAGCACCCCCTTGGCATGGGTCTCGGCGTCGGTCCAGCGCCGCAGCGCCAGTTCGGGCAGAAGGATGCCCACCCGCGGCTCCACCGCCTTGGGACAAACTGCGATGGCCTTGGTGTACGCCTCCACCGCCTCGTCGTTCCGCCCCAGCCGGTAGAGCAGCCAGGCCCGGCGGAGCTTTACTGTGTAGCCCTCCTTCTGCGGCGACGGGATGCGGTCCATCGCCGAGAGGGCGTCGGCCAGCTTCCCGGTGGCCTCGCTGTCATAGGAGTGCTGGAACAATTCAGGCGGCTCCTCGGACCACGCCGGGCCAGCCAGGGAAAGCAGCAGCCAAAGGGACAGGATCGAACGCTTCTTCATGATCACTCCTTGTGTCATCTTTGATTCTCTTCGTGGGTCTGTGTCGTCGTCGCCACCCGCTCCGCCGCGGCCCGTCGCCCACGCACCGTGACCTCCACCGCCAGGAGCCCCCCGCCGGGGGCCAGCGTCGCCTTGGTGCGGATGATGGGCACTCCGGCGCGGTCGCGGGACAGGGACTCCCCCTGTACCACCAGGAGGGCCCCCTCGCGCAAGAGGTGCAGTTCTACCTCGATGCCATCGTGAAGCAGGAACGGCGAGACAAAATCCGCCAGCGCCCGCGCGTGCCACGCCCGGAAGGGCCGTGCCGGCAGGTGGTCCCGCCAGCGCAAGGTCGGGTTCAGTTCCAGCGGCACCCGCGGCAGCGCCGCCCGGAACAGGTGCAGCATCGAGCGCCGCTTCCCCAGCACGTCATAGACCGTGAAGAAGTCCTCGCCCAGCTCATAGTAGAGCGTCGCGCCGTGCTCCCGCGAGCGCAGGAGCCGCCTGCCGTGCAGGTCCACCTCGCAGGTCAGGTGCTCCGCCCCGGCTTCGGCGCGCATGACCCACGTCTCGCCCAATACGAACCCCAGGTAGCCCGCGGCCTCCTCGGCCGGCAAAAGGTTGCGCGTCTCCTCGCCCTGCTGTGGGTCCATCGAGGTCTCCAGCACAGGGGCCTTGCCGGAGCGCAGGGCGACCACGTCGTTGAAGCGGCAAGGCAGGGTTCCTTCGCCGAGCTTGGCGCTTGGTTGCAGGTGGAAGTGGATGTGCGGCTGCGGCGACCGCCCGGAGTTGCCGCAGAGCCCGAGCAAATCGCCCTGTCGAACAAACTGTCCCTCGACGACCTGGACCGATCCGCAGAGCAGGTGGGCCACCAGGGAGCACAGCCCCGGGGCGTGCTGGATGAGCACGATATTGCCCCAGTTTTGCATCAGGTTGAGGTCCCCGATGGGGTTGTCGGGCACGTGGTTCACCACTTTCATCACCGTGCCGGCCGCCGCCGCCACTACCGGCAGGCGGTAGGCGTGGTAGTGCTCCGCCAGGGTGCCGTCCAGGCGGAAGAGCAGCCCATCGGCGCCGCGGACCTCGAAGTCGTGGGCATGGCGCCAGCGGCCCTGGTGGGTGAAGGCGCCGTCCACCCCTTGCGTGCAGAGCCAGGCGCCGCGGAAAGGCAGTCGCAGGCGCAACGGATAGAGCCAGCGGAAGCGCAGAAGGCGCGTACGCAGGTAGGTCAGATTCTCCTCGGGGGTGCCGGGCAGGAAGTCCACCGACTTGGGGCGGCGATCGAGCGTTCGCTGGCGCAACGCCAGCAGCACCACCAGCAGGGTGGCGTTGAAGGGCAGCACCATCACCGGTATGCCGATCCTGCCAAGCGGCGCCGCCGCCCCCGCCGCGACCAGGGCGCCGAAGACCACCCCAAAAAGCGCCAGAAGGAAGGAAGACGGGGAGGGGACGAACCACACGCCGCCCAGGGCGATAGCGGTGAACGCGGCGTTGTAGCCCAGGACCGTCACCAGCGCCGTCTCGGGAGCGGGAAAGAGCGGGGCGCAGAAGATCGCCACTCCGGCGAAGGCCCCGGCCGCCAGCAGCGTCGCGATGCGGCTGTGAATGAGCAGGCCCAGGAGCAAGAGCGCCCCGGTCTCGGGCCGCGGCAGGAAGAAGAGCGCGCCCAGGGCCCGAAGGAAGAGATCGATTGCGTCCAGAAACCCTGGCATGGAAGCCCTGAGGATGGGGTGGGCCGCCGCCGGCAGCACCCCGCCCGCGGGAGCGGCGCCCAAAAGGAGAACGAAGATCACCAGGAAGGGCCACGAAAGCGCCGGCAGGCCCGACGCCGCGAAGTGGGCCCGCAACGCCGCCGTCAGCAAGGTGCAGGCGGGGACGGCGCAAAGGACCAAGAATAGCAGCGGAGCGGTGCCGGCGAAACTCTGTGCCACGCCCAGGCCCAGGAGCAGCGCATTGTACCCATAGGCGCCGTCGCGCCGTGCCTCGTGGTCCAGATCCAGGAGCAGGGCGGTGGCGCTGGCCGCGGCGACGCCCAATAGGCCCCCGCACAGGGCCCTTTGCGACACCGCGGTGGCCAGCAAAAGCAGCGCCCCCACCAGGGGCGAACGGGAAAAGACCACCTGCGCGTAGGACAGCAGGATCTCCCGCACGGCCGCGACGGCATCTCGCCTCATAGTGCCACCCACTTGCATCGAGCCTCGTCTTTGGTCCACGCCGCCGTGCTCACGGGCCATCCCTTGGGGTTGCTCCGCGTCACTTCAGCCATTCCGGGACTTCCTCGTAGGTGGCGAAGTCCTCGACCCGTTCGGCGCGGCGGATGCGAGCGGTCTTGCCATCCACGCCGATCATGACCACCGCCGGGCGCAGGGTGATAAACTGCATCCACTGGGTGACGTTGTAGGCCCCGACGTTGCGGAAGACCACCCGCTGCCCCGGCGAGAGCGCCGGGAACTGCATGGTGTCGCGCAGGACGTCGATATTCATGCACAGCGGACCGTAAAGGACCGTTGGCTCCATCAGCCCGCCAAACTCCTGCGCCGGCACCACGTCGTGCTTGTACCAGAAGGCGGTGAAGAGCAGGTTCACCCCGGCGTCCAGCACCAGGCCGCGCCGTCCATCCGGCAGTCGCTTGGTCGCCTCGACGGTGGACACCAGATACCCGGCCTCGTCTACCAGGGCCCGGCCGGTCTCCAGCACCAGCGTGGGCAGCTCGCGTGGGGGGTAATTCAGCTCCTTCAGCCCATCGCAAATGGCGTCGGCGTACCGCTCGAAAGAAGGGCTGGCCTGCTCTCCGGGAAGGTACTGCGCGGCCAGGCTGTTGCGTGAGGCGAACCCGCCCCCCAGGTCGATGAATGAGAGTTTGACCCCCAGATCCTCGCGCAGGCTGTTGGCCAGCCCGGCCAGCTTTGCCGCCGACTTGCCGTAGGCCGCGGGGTCCAGGATGAAGGTCCCGATGTGGCAGTGCAGGCCGGTCAGTTCCAGGCGCCCGCCGCTGATCAGGCGGTTGGCCGCCTCGCGAGCTTGCCCCGACTCCAGGTTCAGGCCGAAGCGGCTCCATGCAGGCAGCCCCTCGACGGCCAGGTTGATGCGCAGGGCAACCTTGGGACGCAGGCCCAGGCGCTCGGCGATGCGCTCGATGCGCGCCAGTTCGTCAAAATTGTCGATGTGCAGCATCGACCCGCCGCGCAGGGCCTTCTCGATGGCGGCGTCGGGCTTGTAGGGGCCGTTCCAGTGGATGTGGTCGGGCACCACGCCGGTGCGCAGCGCCTTGTCGTACTCGAAGGGCGAGACCACCTCGGCCCACGCCCCTTCTTTGTGGAACACCCGGCAGATGGCCTCCAGGTAGTTGGTCTTGTAGGACCAGGCGATGCGCACCCGGGCGTAGCGGCGGCTGAACGCCTGATGCAAAGAGCGGTAGCGTTCCTGCAAGCTGCGCTCGGAGAAGACAAAAAGCGGCGACCCGTGTTGGGCCACCAGATCGGCGATGGACACGCCGTCGATATGGGTCAGTGGTTGCACGCCCTGGACGCGACCGAACTTGTTCATCTGGCCCATCTGGTGACGGACCAGGGTGGGGCGCTGATAGGCGGGCAGGCTCATGGGTTCCCTCCGGAGCGAACGATCTCTCCCTGGGTGACGAGTCCCTGGAAGTCGTCGATCTTGGCAATCTGGTCGATGGAGATGCGGACGAACATCGTCCCCACCTCGTAATCCGAAAGGTGGACGTCCCGGCCGGCGGCCAGGGCCACCGCTGCCAGGGGCAGGTTCTGTCCGGCAGCGACGCTCAGGTAGACCCACGCGGGAAAGCGCGGGTTGATCTCGATGAGGTGATAGCGCCCATTGCGGTCGCACATGGCCTCGATCTCGCAGGGGCCGCGCCAGTGGGTCTCTTTCATGAAGGCGGCGGCCAGCGCCAGCAGCCCGGGGGCCTTGACGGTGATCCCGGCCCACCCCTTGCCCTTATCGGTGATGAGCATCTTCTTCATGGCCACCGCCCCACGCAACCCGCCCTCGCCGTCGCCCAATGCCACCATGTTGAACTCCTCGCCGGTGACCAAGGTCTGGACCACCACCGGGACGCCCCATTGGGCCACCACCTTGTAGTAGGCGGCGACGGCCTCGTCCAGGTTGGTCGCCAGGCTGGCGCCGTAGAACACCCCCTTGACGAAGAGCGGATAGGGCACCCGCTCATGGACCTGGTGCAGCTCGTCGATGGTGGTCACCACCGCGCTTTTGGGGACGCTGATGCCGGCACGGGCGCCGAGTTGGGAAAGCTGGCTCTTCTGCCGCAGATCGAGCTGCTCCCTGGTGGGGAGGAGCATGTGGATGCCCATTTTCTTCAGGTGCGGCTCCAGCTCGATGAAGCCGGGCAGCTCGGAGTCGAGGGTCGGGACGATGACGTCCAGGCCGACGCGCTCGTGGACGTATTCCAGGCGCGAGCGAAAGGCGTCCAGGCCCTGGGAGGGGTAGGGCAGAAGGAAGACATCGCTGATCAAATCTACGGCATAGGCGCCGGGGTCCAGGGCGTCGTAGGCCAGGCCGACGATGCGGCCGATGCCGTCCTTGGGCGACGCGGCTCGGAGGGCGCGGATCACGCCGACCCCGGGGGCCGGGTTGTCGGTCGCGTTCAGGCCGGTGACGGCGACGGTGAGTGGTTTGTCGCTCATGCTTGCTCCATGGTTTGCGTCGCTTCGGACATCGCTAGACGGTGAAGTCATCGGGCACCACCCCGTGCTGCCGCAGGACCGAGACGAACTCGGCGACGTCGTTCTCCAGTTCCTCGTGCTCCACCGCGAAGCGTTCGCGCATGCGCGCGGCAATCTCGGCGCGGGACAAGCCCTCCCGCAGGGCCAGAAGGACGCAGTGGCCGGTGGCGTTGGTGGTAAAGGTCGCCCCGGTGTAGGGATCGAAGACGAAGCCAGTCTCGCTGAGGGCCAGATCGCGCAGGTGTTGCTTGGTACTCATCATCACTCCTAGAAATCACGGCTGATGCCGATGGTGAGGGCGTGAAGGTTGGTGTCCGCGGTGCCATCCGACGGGCGGAGGCAGTCATAGGTGTAATACAGGCTCAGGAGGCTTTTGCCCGGCTTGCCGGGCCCACCCCATTTGCCCAGCTTGATGGACGCGCCGCCCAGGGCGCCGGCGAGGACCTTGTCGGAAAGGTTGTAGATGATCGTGGCGTCCAGGTACGCCGGGCGAAACTCTTCCCCGTATTTGCCGCCGGCCCACAGGGAGAAGCGCCCGCGGGAGAATGCCGCGACGAAGGCGTAGTTGAAGTAGACCTGCCCCTGCGCGACCTGCAAGGCGAGGCCGGGCTGGAGGCTCAGGCCGAAGCGCAGCGGCACCCACCACGAGGGCCCAACGCGGAACACCGTCGCGTCCGAATAAAAGCTGGCGGCCAGATCGAGGAAAATGTGCCCCAAAGGGCTGATGCGGGCGCCCATGCCGATGTGGTTCGAAGTGGTGGACAGTCCTCCTTGGTCACGGACCACGGCATAGTGTAGGGTGGCCCCGACAAAGGGCACCCCGTAGCCGGCATGCAGATACACTTCGTGCTGGCCGGCGAAGGGGCTGCCAAAGGTGATGGAGATGGCGGGCAGTTCGCCGCGGTAGCGGTAGAGCGCGCCCAGAAGCAGGCGTTCGCGAAAGAGGACATCCAGGCGGGCGGCGCCGTTGGCGGAGATCTGCGTCCCCTGGCCGACCTGATTGGAAGCCTGACCGCCCAGAGTGGCGCCGACGGTCAGGCGGATGCTTTGGGGCCGTGGGGGCGCGCACAGGCGCAGACCGTCCCGGGCCCCGGCGTCGGCGGGGCGGCGGCCAAGGACGACGCGGAAGGCGGCGCTGGACTCGGCGCAGCGGCCCTGGCGCTGGAGCGCCCATCCCAGGCCCAGGGAGGCCTCGGCGGGATCACCGTTCTGCGCGAGGGCCTTTCGGTACGCGTCTTCGCTGTGGGTAAACATTCCAGCGCGGAAGTAGGCAAAACCCAGACGCAAGGTCAGGTCGAAGTCCTGCGGGTAGCGCCCTAACAGGCCCGCCAGTTCATGGGTCTCGGCCAGAAGATCCCCGCGGCGATCGGCGGCACTGGCGCGGGCCATCGCCTCGGCGTAGAGCGGTTCGTCGGACTGCGCGTGGCACACCCCGGACCAAAGGGCGGCGATCCACCCCAGCAGTCGAGCGGCGAGGCCGGCAGGGACGCGGATCGATCGATAACCGCGGCGCTTCGCGCTTCGCGACAGTCGACGTGGGCGCGAGCGCGGACGTGGGCTTCGCATGGTGTTGTACTCGGGGCGCATCAATTTGCGCCTCTCTCTCA
>JBBRLA010000095.1:0-17937 GCA_038231615.1 Polyangia bacterium
GGGTTCGAGGACGTAAACCGCCCTCAACGCAACTGAGCGCCGCGTTAGGCGACGCTTTCGACGCGGACCAACCCCTTCTTGTTCAGGACCACGCGCCAGCGACGAAGGGTCGTGGAGCGGGACACCACCCGGGCGATGAGGTTGATGTGATACACCTTGGGCAGGCCGACGTGGACGAAGCGGTCCTCGCTGGGGGCGTAGTGGTATTCTTGCTGCTTGGCGTCGTCCAGGCGGGTCAGGAAGTGGCGCATGTTCAGGCGGACGATTTGCCTCAGACCCAGACGGGGGGGCAGCGCCTCGCCGCGCAAGCCGGCGCCAGCCGGGCCCCCCCCACCGGCGCTGGGGCTGGGGCGGATCTCCAGGCGGCGGCGGTACAAGAGCACCCCTTCGCCCCCCAACTCGGCCCCGCGGATCACATGCTGCGCCCGGCGCAGGGCCAGCACATCCTCGGGGATCTCGGGGTCGCCCAGGAAGCTCGCCCGCTCCTGGACCTCACCGAAAAACGAGCCGAGGCCGGCCTCCATCAGGCTGCCGACGGCGATCTCGCTGCTGGTGTCGAAGGCCCGCACCCGCCGGGAGAGCCATTCGCGGGTCAGCTCCTTGATGCGGTCCTTGGCGATGTAGGCCACCACCGGCACCCCCAAAAGCAGGGTCTGCACCGTCGGCGGCAGGTCCTTGAGCTGGGTGGGAAGCTGGGCCACCAGGGCCCAAGTCGCCGCCAGCCCCGCGGCCACGGCGCCGGTGGCGTTGCGCACGAAGGTGTCGGTGGCCAGGCGGCGGGTATCGACGTAGAGCGCCTGCTGAACGGCCTTCTTCAGAAACGACTGGCGGAAGGAAAAGTACTCGGCGGCGGCGCCCTTGGTCTCCGAGAGGTTCAGGTAGCCCAGGGAGGTCCGGTAGGCGGCTTCGGCGCGGGCGTGGCGGGCCAGGGCGTGGCGCAGGCGGTGGACGAAGCCGGAGCCGTCGAAGAGCGCCGGCAGCTCCTGGGCGGTCTGGGCGATGAGCGCCAGCGCCCGATCGAAAAAGAGGCTGCAATATTCGTCGGTGTACTGGAAGACCTGGAGCACCTGTGGGGCGGCCAGGCCCAGGGGTTCGAACATGCGCCAGGCGCCGCGCAGGGCGGAGAGGGCGTCCCGGGCCACCTCGCCGAAGCGATCGACCTCGTCCAGGTAGTGCCAGCGCCGGTCGGGCCGGCCGGCGGGGGCCGGGGCGTGTCGCGACAGGCGGCGCAGATCGTGCAGGAGGGCCCGGGAGCGGCGGCGCACGGACTCGGTGAAGGTGTGGCCGAAGAGCTTGACCTCCACCGAGAGCGGCTGCCGCAATGCCTGGCCGCGGCGGATGGCCTCCATGTGCCCCTGGAATTTGACCAGTGGCGACTGGCTGCCGGCGGCCAGCTCCTCCAGGGTCAGGTTGGGCAGATCGACCCGGAGGAAGGTGGTCAGGTCGCCATAGAACTCGTCGCGCGGGTAGTTGGCGGCGCTGACGCCGACGTTGCGCGGGATGAAGAAATAAAGCTCCAGGGAGGTCGCCTGGGGGTCGTCGCCGCGGGAAGCCGGCTCCTTCAGGGACGGTGAGAGGGCATGGGCCAGTTGCACCTCCAGTTGCTGCCGCTCGTGGATTTCCAGGGTGATGAGGGCGTCCTTCTCCTCGGGAGACTCGCGATCGATGAACCGCGGCGCCTCCGGCGCTTCGCGACCTATGGACCGCGGCGCCTCCGGCGCTTCGCGATCGGGGTCCGCGGTCAGGCTTTGGGAAGCGTCAGCCATGCTGCCTCCCGCTCGTGGTTCTTGACGCGCCCCGCGTCGGTGCCCAGGGCGCGGGCCAGCTCGCGAATGGGCGCCAGGTCGCCCGGGGTGGCCCCATCCAGGCTCAGGCGCAGCACCGTGGGCTCGATTTCGGCCACCACCTCCAGGGTCCTTCCCTGGGGCAGCGCGCGCAGGGCCTCGCCGACGAAGAGGCGCACGGCGCGGGAGAGCAGCCCGGCGGACTCCGCCAGCTTGCAGGTGGCCTTCATCAGGTCCAGGTTCAGGCGGCCCGCCGCCTCGGGATAGAGCACGCGGACTTCATCGATGCTGCGGGAGATCAGGGTGGCCCCGTCCACCGGCTCGACCCCCACCGACTCGGGGCGGCCGGCGGCATGGGCCGTGTCGTCGAGCCGCCGCCGCAGGCGGGCCAGCACCGGGCGCAGCGTCGGTTGCTCGTCCCACAGGCCGAGGAGCATGACCTCCATCCCGCGCAGGTGGAGCTGCACCGCCTCGGGCCCGCGGGCCTCGGACTCGGGGCCGTCCACCTGGAAGTAAAGCAGCCACAGGGGTGGGCCGCTGGGACGGCACAGCGGCACCAGGCTGCCCCGGGCCTTTTCGCCCTCGATGTACGGCGCTCCGCTTTGCTGCGCGCTATCGGAGTACGGCGCTCCGCTTTGCTGCGTGCCATCGGCGCCCGGCGCTCCGCTTTGCTGCGCGCCATCGGAGCCGGTGACGGCCAGGACCAGTTCGATCGGCAGGGCGGTGCGCTCGGCCTCTCGTCGGGCGGCGCGGAACTGGGCCGAATCGGTCAGCGCCTCGATGCGCACGGCCTCGTTGTCCGCGGTCAGGCCGAGAAACTGGCGCAGGGCCCCATTGAGCAGCAGGGTCTCGCCATCGGGACGCAGCAACGCCGCCGGCACCGGAACGCTGCGCACCGCCTGCAAAAGCAGCGTCTCCTGGGCGCCGACCTCGATGAGCTGCCCGCGCAGTCGCGCCCCCAGGGCCTCCAGCGCGGTGGACAGGTCCTCCAGTTCGTCGCCGGTGCGCACCCGCTTGACGGTGATCCAGCGCCCTTCCGCGAAGGCGCGGGCGGCGTCGCGCATGCGGCGCAGGGGGAAGGACACGAAAAGTGCCGCCACCAGCGACAGGAGGATCGCCGCCGAGACGCTGACCCCGGCGGCCAGGCGCAGCGCCAGCAAGGTACTGGACACGGCGTCGTGGAGCACCGATGCGCGGGTGGCGACGCGGACCACCGCGCGGGAGGGCATGGGCCCCGGGCCCGGCAGGGGCACCGCCCCGTAGAGCAGCACGCTGCCCAAAAGTGCGCTCTTGCGCCGACTCGAACCAAACCCCCCCGACAGCGCCGCCATGATCTCCGGGAGGTCGTGCTGGTTCTCCAGCCCAACCACCTTCTCTTGGGGGACGTCCGAATCGTTGAGCACCACCCCCGCTCGGTCCACGACGGTGACGCGCAGCCCGAGAAGCATCGCCGATTCGCGCACGGCGCGGTCGAAGTTGCCGTCGGGCACCCGGGCCAGCAAATCGCGCAGGGACTCGACCCGGCCGCGCAGTTCGCGCACCTCGACCCCCTCCAGCGAGGCATCCAGGGAGCGGCGCAGGAACCACAGCGAGGGGATCGCGATGAGCCCGGCCACCAGCAGGTAGCTGATCATCAGCTTGATAGGCAGGGGGACGCGCATCAGGACAGCATATCGATGGGACTGCCACTGCTGGAACCGCGGAGTTCTTCCAGGGTGCGGCGGTATTCGTCGATCAGGGGGTGTGGCGGCAGCGGGGAAAGGGCCGCCGCAAGCGCGTCGAAGCGCTCGATCTGTGCCTGCCGCCCCCGTTTGAACAGGGTCCAGGGGTCGCCGTGGTCCTTGGCGCACACCAGAATCGAGCGGAAGTTGTCGATCTTGTCCGCCAGGGTGATGGCCTGTGCGTCCCAGGGCTTCTCGATGAAGTGGACCAGGTAGCGGCGCTTGCGCTCTTCCCAGGACAGGGTCTTGTCGGTCTCGCTGACGTGGCGCACCAGGTCGGCCACCCGCGCCCCGAAGCGGCGCACAAGCTCCTCGTGGGTGACCCCGGCGTCCTCCATGCAGTCGTGGAGCGCGCCCGCGGCGACCACCTCGTCGTCGAAGCCGGCCCCCGAAAGCAGGATCGCCACCCCGGCCAGGTGACTCATGTAGGGGACGTCGGCGCCGGGGTACTTGCGCCGCTGGTCCCGGTGCCACACCGCGGCCTGGTCCAGGGCGCGCTTCAGCATCATGTTCATACACCAGAAGCTAGCAGGCTTTTCGTCCTTTGGCGGTTTAGGTTGAGTCGGCAAGCTGTGTGCATCGGGGAAAACTTGACCAGACCTCTTCCGACGCGTAGATTTTGGAGTGCCTACCGTGCCAATTGTGTTGGACCCACCCAATGCCGCGCTGAACGGGAAGGTGGCTGTCGTCACCGGGGCTGGCCGTGGCCTGGGCCGGGCCGCGGCACTGGCGCTGGCCTCTGCCGGGGCAAGGGTGGCGCTGCTCGGCCGCAGCCGGGAATCCCTGGCCGAGACTGCCGCGAGCATCTCCGCCGCCGGGGGCCAGGCGCTGTCCCAGTTTGCCGATGTCACCGACGAGGCGTCTCTCTTGCGGGCCCGGGACGAGGTGCTGACCCGCTTTGGCAGGATGGACATCCTTTTGAACAACGCCGGGGTGGCCCAGGTAAAGCCGCTGCTGCACCTGTCCGCCGACGAGATCCGGGGCCTTCTGGAGGTCAACCTGGTGGGCGCCATGCTCTGCGCCAAGATCTTCGGCGCCCCGATGGTGGCGCAGAAGAGCGGGCGGATCATCAACATGGCCTCGATCTCCGGGCTGATCGGGGAACCCGGGCTCAGCGCATATTCCGCCAGCAAGGGCGGCCTTCTGGCCTTTACCCGGGCGTTGGCCGCCGAATGGGCCCGCCATGGCGTCACGGTGAACGCCCTGGCGCCGGGGTATTTCCGCACCGACCTGAATGCGTCCGCCATGGACGACCCCGAACTCGGGCCGCGCATGGTGCGACAGATCCCTCTGCGCCGGTTTGGCGACCCCGGCGAACTGGGGCCGCTTTTGGTCTACCTGGCCTCCGATGCCTCCGCGTTCATGACCGGCTCCCAGCTGGTGATCGACGGAGGGCAGGCGGCAAGATAGTGGCAAATGTCCTGGTCCTTCTGGAACTCCGCCACGGGGCGGTGCTGCCGGTGTCCCTGGAGGCACTGGGGCAGGCGCGGCGCGTGGCGACGTCGCTGGGGGCGACCCTGTATGCGCTGGTGCCGCTGCCCGAGGCGCCGACCTACGGCGAGGACGACATCATCGCCCTGTGCGCCCGCCACGGCGCCGACAAGGTGGTACTGCTGACCGACGATCGGCTGGGGTCCGAGGGAGAGATGCGCTACGGCACCCACGGCCGCGCGGTGCTGGCCGCCTGCGAGCAGCTCCCTCCCACGCTGCTGATCCTCGGGGCGTCTGCCGGGGCCAGGGACCTGGCCCCGCGGGTGGCGGCACGGCTGGGGGCCCTGTACCTGCCCGAGGGCTGGGTCTCCATGCAAGCCGGGCAACTCGTGCTCTGTGACCGCGCCGGTCGCCCGCTGACGCCGAATGAAGACGAAGAGGGGGCCGCAGGGGGGCTGGAGCACACCGCGGTGATCACCGTGCCCCCGGGACGCTACCAGGTGGCCGTCGGGGCGGACGAGGCCGAGATGGTCATCGTCGCCGCGCCCCCGGGGAAGCCGGACTTCGCCGAGGTCGGCCGGGTGCTTTCGGCGGCGGCCTACGTGGTGGGGGAGGGGGCCGAGGCAGTGCGCGAGGCGTTCGTCCTTTCGGGGGCGGGCGATGAGGATGCCGCCGGGCCCACCCTGGCGCCGCCGGGGCTGGTGGTGGCGCTGGACGCGGCGGTGCCGCCGCTTGCGGGGGCGATCCGGGTGGCTGCCGGGGAGGGTGCCGCGGGTCAGGTGCACGCCCATTATGCCTTGCCGATGCGGGAAGCGGCGACGGCGCTGGTGGAAGCCCTGTCGTGGCAGGCGCCGACCATCCCGGAGATCACGCTGGAGATAGCCGTGGACCCGACATGAGCGCGGTATTGCGCGTGGCCGTGCTCCTTGACCGGGAAGACGATACCGCCCTTTCGGTGGCCCTGGCCCTTTCGCGGTCGGTGGGCGCCGAGCTGGTGGCGATACGGGCCGGGGGGGATGTCGCCGCCGCGGATGAGGCGGCGCTCTCCCGGGCGCTTTTGCTGGGTGCGGGGCGGGCGGTGCGGCTGGCGGATGCGATCCTCGTGCAGCTCGACTACCTGGGTCTGGCCACGGCGCTGGCGTGCACCCTGCGGACGCTGGAATGTCGGCTGATTGTCGCCGGGGACCGGGGACAGGGGGCGGTGGGACCGGCGGTGGCGGAGCGGCTGGACCTGCCGCATCTGTGCGGGGTGATGTCGGCGCGGCTCTTGCCAGCCGAGGCCCCGGAAAACCCCCTGTGGGTCGAGCGACGGCTGACCGATCAGGTCCAGCACCTTAGCGGGCCGGCGCAGGCGGTGCTCTGCGTGACCCAGCGGTCCCTGCTTGCAGCGCCGCCGAAGACGGACCCGTCATCCGAGGGCCAAGGCCAAGGACAGGCCCAAGGCCAGGGGACCCTTCTGACGTGGAAGCTGGATGACGTGGGGCTGAGCGCGGCGGTGCTGGTCCACCGGCGGCGGTTGCGCGTGGCCGAAGGGGTGGAGCCCGTAAGCCACCCGCGGCCCAGATGCTTCGACAGCGCCGCCGCCCTGGTGGCCCGGCTGCGACAGGACGGGCTGCTCCCGCGGCGATGAACCATGGCCCGTCTGCGACAGCGTGAACCCGGATCTTCCCCGACCCCAAAAATGGGGAAGGAGGGCGTGCCGCGGGCTGGCAAGGCGATCCTGACCCAGGTTTCGACGGACCTGGCGAAGCTCCTGCGGGCGCGGAGCTTCTGTCCTGGGGCGCTGACCGCTCCGCTTTTGGCGCGGCTGACCGCCAACCTGCAGGCCGTCGGCGGGACCCTAGACCCGGCGGCCCTGGCCTTCATCGGCGAGGGCACGCCGCCCGCGGATCGCCCCTCGATCGGCGCCGGAGATGAAGCCGGTACCCTGGGGCCGCGGAGCTTCGGTTTCCTGAACAACGTGGACGGCACGGCGCCGCTCCTGGCGCCGCTTTCGGAGCGACCGCGCCTGGGTGGGGTCGCGCTGGTGGTGCCGCGGCGGGACGCGCTGCCCGAGGTGGTGCCGCTCCTGTGCCGGCGTCGTTTGGGTATCTCGTGGCTCATCTCGGTGGGCGATGGCGACCCGGCGGACGTCATCCGCTTCCTGTCCGTGGACCCGGCGACCACCGGCATCCTGGTGGCGCTGGGGCGGGGGGCGCGCGCCGCGACCTTGCACGAGGTGCTGGGCAGCAAGCAGGCCGCGCTTTTGGAGCTTCAGACGGGCGCCGGGCCGGGCCGGGAAGGCACCCTGTGCCGGGCGGTGGCGCGGCGGGCCGGGGTGGCGGCGGTGTCGGGGCTGGAGGAGTGGCTGGCCCATGGGGCGCTCTTCGACGCGGCGGCCAAAAGCGGGGCGTCCGCGGGAAGCAAGCGGACGCGGGCGCAGGTGGTGGTCATCGGTGCCGGCGGGGACTTCGTGGCCGCCGAGGCACAGCGGGCCCGGCTGGGGACGCCGCTGCGGGTGGAGAGCGACGACCCCGGGGGACTTGCCGCGACCCTGGCGCAGGCGGCGCTGGACGCCGACCTGGTGATCCTCTGCGGCGACCCGGAGACGACCGCCGAGGTCACCGCGCCGCGGCCGACGCTGCGGGTGGACCCGTCGCAACCCGAGCGCCTGAGCGCGCTGTTCCGGGCGGTGGCGGAGCGCCCCCTTGTGCCGGCCGATCGCAAGCCGATGCCGGTCAAGGCCGACGCCGACAAGGTGGCTTCCCTGATGGCCGACCTGCCGCCGCCGCTCTATGTCGGGGGCAGCATGGTGGTCGACGAGGCGCTCTCGGACCATGACGCCAAGCGCCTCCTGCGCAGCTTTGGGGCCCGGGTGTCGCGACAGGCGCCGGCCAACACCATCACCGCGGTGGTGCGGGTGGCGGCGCAGATCGGGCTGCCGGTGGTGCTGGTGGTACCCGAGTCGGCGCTGCGGGCGGCCATCGACTCGGCGGGCAAGGAAGAGCTTTTGGCCGATGAGGAGCACGTCTGTCCCACCCAGCCCGACCTGAAGCGGCAGGCCACCCTGCTCCTGTCGCGGGTGCCGCACATCCTGGTGCGCGAGAAATTTCCCGATCAACCCCGGGTGCGTCTGACGGTGACCCAGGAGCGGTCCCTGGGCGGGCTGATGCGCCTGGGGGGCGAGGCGGCCATGCTGCCGGTGCAGCGTTGCGAGGCGCGGGAACTGGCAGAGCCCTTGGCGACCCAGCACGACTTCGACGACCGCAAGCTGGTGGAGCTGATCGGGCAGATCTCGGCCTGCGCCAGCGAGCACCCGGTGACGCTCGACCTGGAGCTTCATCTGGGAGACCAGCCGGCGGTGGTGCGGGCTTCCGGGGTGTTGAAGCGGCAAAAAGGCAAGTAGCGGAAACCGGCCTCCATCGGGCGCTGGGGATGGGTCAGGGAACCAATGTTACTTCGCACAATTGTGAACCTCCGTTAAAGAGTTGCTCAAAAGCGTCTCCCTCGGCGAGCAGCACCAGCCCCGGCTCAAACCAGGAAAGCACTTGGAGAATCTGCCGGTACTGCAAAAGGAGGCCAGGCCATTTCCAAATCGGCTCGTAATGAGCGGCACGATTCCGGAGCCGGCGGATCGGCTGCAGAGTGGCCGCAGCAGTACGACGGGTCCGATCTCGACGCGGCATATTAGGAAAAACTGCCTTCAATAGAGCTGGCCAAAGAGTGCCCTCGTAATCTCTGCTCAGCAGGCTGGTCCAGAAAGCGAAGCTCAGTTCGGCAACTACAGCATCTGGATGCGCCTGCTTATCACGCCTGGCAAGCTCACCCTGTGCCGCTCGCACGGTTGCTGTCTCTCGCTGCCCCAGTACCGATGGCTGGCACATATACCAGCCTGTGCTTTTACAGTAAGAGGTCAGGGCATTGTGAAGACTGTTGCGGAGCGCTATTTCGAGATGCCCAAGGGCAGGATAGAGTGCCTGGCAAAGCCTGATGTTCCATTTGTACCTGCCGATGACGACCTGTGGTTCTTCGTCAGGGCGCTGTCTATATGCGCCCAGCCTTGGCGCAGACAGCACGTTGATGAGCGCAGCGAATGAAAGGTCTTGCATCGGTCAAGCTCCAAGTCCAATATGTTCATACAGTCCCCGGGCAGTCCTCTCCCAGCAGTCGCGCATGCGCGATTGCTGGTGATGACCCCGGGGTTTTTTTTCGGCTGGCCCCCACGAACTTCAGAGGCCGAAGAACGGATCGCATATGTGGAAATGTTTCCACTTCTGCATCGGTGTTCAGTGCTGCCCTACGCCGGCCCGGATCATCGGCTTCGGCAGGAAGGCGCCTCACGCTCCGGGACGGTACCGGAAGATCCTCCCCTTTGGGCCTGCATGCGGACCGGCCCGAAGGACACGATCTCCTGCAGGGCGGGTTGGCGAGAAAGCAAGAGCCCCCCGATGGGAAATCCGCGCCAGATGCTATCGAAAAGAGCCAGGACATGCCTGGATCGCCACTTCAGCGTGCGCTGGAAAAGCGGCAGCCGGACGCGCCCGTCGCGTACCCACCCGACGATCTGCTCGATGCTGAGCGCCGCGGCTTCGGGGTGCTTCAAGCCGGCCCCTCTTTCGGCATCGCCGCCTTTAGCCGGCGGATCTGCACTGCCAGGATGGCCGCGGCGGCCAGCGAGGTCGCCACCAGGATGGCGAAGAAAAGGTGGTGCGGCATGCGGTCCCAGTACACCACCAGCTCGCCGGAGATCTTGTTGCCGACGGCGGTGGCCACGAACCACACGCCCATCATCACCGCGGTCATGCGCCGCGGCGAGAGCTTGGTCACCATCGACAGCCCCATCGGCGACAGGCACAGCTCCCCGAGAGTCACCACGAAGTAGGCCGCCACCAGCCACAGCGCGCTGACCTTGCCCGTGTCCCCGCCGGACAGCGAGGCCCCCATCATGACCAGGAACGACGTGGCGGTCAGTACCATGCCCAGGCCGATCTTCCCCGGCGTCGAGGGCTCCAGCCCGCGCTTGCGCAGGGCCGAGAAGAGCCCCACCAGAAGCGGCGTCAGCACGATGACGAAGAAGGGGTTGATGGCGGCGAACTTGGCCGGGTCGTTCAAGAGCCAGCCCCCGTGGCTGCGGTCGGTGTTGTCGCGGGCGAAGAAGGTCAGCGTGGTGCCGTTCTGGTGAAACGCCACCCAGAAAAACATCACGATGGCGCACATGATGATGAGCGCGCGGATGCGCACTCGCTCGACCTCGGGCGGGTCGCGGCGGTCCTCATACTCTTTGGGCAGGGGCACGTCGAGCACGGCGGAGACGCTGGATCGCTGGTCGGCCACCGCCAGGTGGCGCCCCAGGGCGACGAAGATGATGAGCCCCACGATCATCCCCACGCCGCCGCTGGCGAAGGCCGCGTGCCAGCCCATGCGCAGGCGCATCTCGCTGGCCACGAAGGGCGAGAAAAGGGCGCCGAAGTTTATCCCCATGTAAAAGATGCTGAAGGCGGAGTCCTTGCGCGCGTCCCCCTGCGGGTACAGGTTGCCCACCAGCGTCGAGATGTTCGGTTTGAAAAGGCCGTTGCCGATGATGAGGATGCCCAGCGAGACGTAAAACACCTTCATGTTCTGCGTGCCGAGGAGCAGGTAGCCCAGGGCCAGCAAGGCGGCGCCCATGACGACCGACTTGCGGTAGCCCAGGTAGCGGTCGGCCAGATAGCCCCCGAAAAGCGGCGACAGATACACCAGGCCGATATAGGTCCCGTAGAGCCGGCCGGAATCTCCCGTGGACATCTTCAGGTGCTCGTTCAGGTAGAGCGAGAAGATGGCCATCATCAGGTAGTAGCCAAACCGTTCCCACATCTCTGTGAAGAACAGCACGTAGAGCCCTTTGGGGTGCCGGCCAATCATTTGTTCACCATTTCATCCTCCTACAGGCATGGGGGGACCTGGCAAGCACAAAGTGAAGCAAGGGTCCACTTGTGCTTGTCGACTGGCCTCATGCAACCCAGGTGAACGTGCACATTCTAGGCGGGTCGTTCCCGCGTCAAACGTACTGTGATTGTCGTCGCTGTGATGGGACCTGGATCGGGGTGCGAGCGCCAGGGTGCAAAGACCACAACCCGCCTGAATCCACGAGATGTGTGCAGGTCCTTTACGGCGAAGTTTTTTTGCCCCCGCGGCGAGGTCGACAACGCCGTCCCGTCCGTTCAGGCAGAAATCGCCCAGGCGAGCGCTGGTTTTAGGCGCTGACGCCATGGCCGGAGATGATCATTCCGGGCGAAAGGTGAATCCGTTCCAGTGCCGCGGCCCACATGTCGCCGTCTTCTCGCACGGCCGTATCGAAGAGCAGGCCGGGCCAGCACTCGCCGTGAATCCAGCTTCCCTTCTGAATCTCGCTTTCGAGCTGTCCCGAGCCCCATCCGGCGTAGCCCGAAAAGACCGCCAGGGACTGCTCCTTTTGGGCGCCCACGCGCTTTAGCAGAGGGATGCTGCTGCCCAGGTGCACGCCGGGCGCGACCGTGACGGTTTCCTCCGGGGCGCTTTCCCCGCCCAGAAGCAGGAAGATGCGCTGTGGCTCGCAGGGACCGCCGTACCGCACGGGGGGGGCGTCCTCCCGCTGCCAGGACACGCCCAGGGAGGGACACAGGTCGCGGATCGAGACCTCGGCTGGGGGCCCAAGGACGATGCCGAAGGCCCCGCTCTCGTCGTGCTGCATCATCAGCACCACCATCCGGTTGAAGCGGGGGTCGGGCAGGCGCGGCGTGGCGATGAGCAGCCCACCGGACAGGTGCTCGGTCATTCCAAGGCTGGGGATTTTCGGCTGGATGGGGTTCGAAGACATGTGGCCCTCTGCTGGGATGGGACCTGAACCATACCCGACGAAGGCCGGGTGCGCCGAGTTTTTCGGCCTGGCTTGTGCGGCACGGCTCGATAAGTAGTATTTTGTCTCGATGCGCATTGTCTCCTGGAACGTAAACGGAATTCGTGCCGTCTGCCGAAAGGGCTTCTGGGACTGGTTCCAGCAAGAACGGCCGGACGTGCTGGGCCTGCAAGAGACGCGGGCCAAGGAGGAACAGATCCGGGACGACCTGCCGCTGCCGCGAGGCTTCAAGGGCTGGTTCGCCAGCGCCGAAAGGAAAGGCTACAGCGGCACGGCGATCCTGTCGCGGCGCCGGCCGCAGCACTACCGGGCCGACCTGGGGGTGCCGGCGTTCGACGCCGAGGGGCGAATCCAGCAGTTCGATCTGGGGGACTTCGTGATCTTCAACGTGTACTTCCCGAATGGCTCGGGGGTAAACCGGGACAACAGCCGGGTGCCCTTCAAGCTGGCCTTCTACCGGCACCTCCTTTACCGCATCCAGGCGCTGCGCCGGGAGGGGCGCGAGGTGGTGGTCATGGGGGACTACAACACCGCCCACCGGGAGATCGACCTGACCAACTGGCGCAGCAATCGCGGCACCTCGGGCTTCCTTTCCGAGGAGCGGGCCGAGCTTACCCGCTGGCTGGAAACCGGGCTGGTGGACACGTTCCGGCACATGCACGGGGACATCCAAGGGGCGTATTCGTGGTGGAGCGTGCGCAAGGGCGTGCGCGAACGAAACATCGGGTGGCGCATCGACTACGTGCTGGTGACCCCTGGGCTCCTGCCGAGGCTGCGGGCGGCGTTCATCCTGCCCAATGTCCTGGGCAGCGACCACTGCCCGGTGGGAATCGAGCTGGCCTGAGGGTGGCAAAGGGCTTTGGATACATCGCCCGACCTACCGACCGACCGGCCGATTATCGCACCGCCGCCACCAGCGAAAGGGCCATCATCAAGGCCCCGGCCAAAGTGATGTAGAGCCAGTCCACGGACCGCGGTGCCGGGGGGGCCCGGGAAGGCTTCGGCGGCTTCGGCGGCTCCGGCGGCTCCGCTCCCGACGCCTCTGCTCCCGACGCTGGCACTGGGCCGTGGTAGTGGCACCCCGCCTCGTCCGAATAGATCGGGGCGTCGCAGCGGGGGCAGCGGTGGGCCCCGCCGGGCTTTCCTGCGGTATCGGCCATGGCGGTAACATAGCAAACACTGGATGCTCCCGCCATCGCAGATCCTGCTAGACTTCCCCCGTGCCCGAGGTCAAAGACGAGAAGAACTACATCACCCCCGCCGGTTTCCGCCGGCTCCAGGCGGAATTTGAGTACCTGCGCAACGGCAAGCGCCGCGAGGTCGTGTCCAAGCTCGCCGAGGCCGCCGCCGAGGGCGACCGTTCGGAGAACGCCGAGTACATTTATCGCAAGAAGCAACTGCGCGAGATCGACAAGCGCATCCGCTTCCTGATGAAGCGCATGTCCATCGCCGACGTCATCGACCCGGCCCAGCAAAGGAGCCCGCGCATCTGCTTCGGCGCCCTGGTCACCCTGGAAGACGAGTCCGGCAAGAAGCTGTGCTATCAGATCGTCGGCGTCGACGAGAGCGACCCCAAGCAGGGCCGCATCAGTTGGCGCTCGCCCATCGGCAGCGCCCTCATCGGCAAGGGGGTCGACGACCCGGTCAGCGTCCGCTGGCATGCCGGGGAGCGCGAGCTGATCGTCCTTTCCATCGAGTTCCCCGACAAGGCCGACACCCTGGTCCCGTTTTTGCCCAAAATGGAGGCCGAGCCGCACGACGGCGACGACGCTTTCTCCGCCGATCCGCAGGCCGGCGACGACGAACAAACCCGCGAAAACGACGCTCCCGCGACCTTTTAGAAAGACCCCAAGCATGTTCCCACGAGGCGTTACCTTCGACGACGTGATCCTGGTCCCGGGCTACAACGGCGTCCGTTCCCGGCAGTCAGTCAGCACCGAGGCGGTGCTGGGCAAAGCCACCCTGCGCATCCCGGTGATCAGCGCCAACATGGACAGCATCACCGGCGCCGACATGGCCATCGCCATGGCACAGCTCGGCGGCCTGGGTCTTTTGCACCGCTTTATGAGCATCGAGGACAACATCGCCGAGTTCCACCGCGCCCGCGTCGCCGGGCCGGTGGGCGTCAGCATCGGCGTCACCGGCGACAGCCTGACCCGCGCCGAGGCCCTGGTGGCCGCCGGGGCGGACATCCTGTGCGTCGACGTGGCCCACGGCCACAGCAAGATGATGAACCAGACCGTGCGGGCCCTGCGGGAGAAGTTCGCCGACAACATCTGCATCATCGCCGGCAACGTGGCCACCTACGCCGGCGCCGACTACCTGGCCGCGGCGGGGGCCGACGTCATCAAGGTGGGCATCGGGCCGGGCTCGGTGTGCACCACCCGCATCAAGACCGGCTTCGGCGTGCCGCAGCTCACCGCGATCCTCGACTGCCGCAAGGTGGACCGTCCCCTCATCGCCGACGGCGGCATCCGCTTCCCCGGGGATGCGGTCAAGGCCCTGGCCGCCGGGGCGGCCTACGTCATGGTGGGCGGCCTGCTCGCCGGCACCGAGGAGACCCCCGGCGAGAAGGTGATGCGCCAGAACCAGGCCGGCGAGGCGGTGTGGGTGAAGAAATTTCGCGGCATGGCCTCGCGGGAGGCGCAGGAAGACTTCATGGGCACCATGGCCGACTGGAAAACCGCCGAGGGCATCGCCATCGAGGTACCGCTGCGAGGCAGTGCCACGGCGGTCATCGCCGACTTGGTGGGCGGCATTCGCTCGGGCCTCACCTACTGCGGCGCCACCGACATCAAGGGCCTGCAGCGCAAGGCGCAGTTCATGGAGATCAGCCAGGCCAGCCTCGACGAGGGCACCCCCCACGGGCTGCACCGCCTGACGCGCTGAGTCCCCGGCGGCCTACGGCAGCGGGGTGCACCCGATGGCGCTCTTGATCAAATTGGTCACGCACACCGTTTGCGAAGACATGCCGTTGTTCAGCAGGCAGCAGTTCGAATAACCGCCGGGACCGCCGACACAGTCAGCGGCCTTCTTGCACAGGCGGACCCGATCCACGGCCGGGCAGGTGAACTCTATCTTGCCATCGCACGTCGCCTGACACGAGACGGTCAGCTTGGTGACCGGGCAGTTGGGCGGGGTGCCCGCGCCCAGGGTCAGGTCGGCGCAGCAATAGGTCGCCCCCGGGCCGCATCCATCCGGGCCGGTGCAGGGCGCCATGTCCGGCGGGGTGGACAGGTCCCTTTGCCGGGAAAGGTCCGGCATCATGGACATGTCCGCCGCCGCGGATAGATCCGGCTGCCCGGCAAGGTCCTGCCCGGTGAGGTCTTGCATGGAGGTCGGGCCGTCCCCCTGATCCGGCGGCGGTTGCGTCGAACAACTCCCGAACGCCGCACACAGGACGAACAAAGTGGCCGACATGAGGGATGGATGAAGACCGGAAAGACGAGGTTGACTCATAAAGGGGAAAGGAACACAACCTCGACAAAAGCTCAAGAAAAGTCGCAGCCAACGCGGCGGGTCGCGGGTTGCCGAAGAAGTCCCTCCAGCACGGGTTGAGGCTGACGGCCACGGGGCAGGTAGCGCCCTGATCCGTACGTAACTTCGCGGTCCCGACCAAATCCCCAATGATGTCGGTCCGGTACAAGCCCGCTCGTTGCACCCGCAGGGTGCATCACCAGCGACGGCAAACGGTCCTTACATGCGGATGGGGGTAGCGCAAAAACTTGACATGTCCGCCATCTGTAGTGCGAGGCACTGATGCCCCGTTCAGCCGGTCCTTTAGCCCCCAAGAAGCAACCCGGACTGCTCTTCGAGCGATCTGGATGAGCCGGCTCAGATAGATGCCCGGACAGGACCGCGGGAAGACTTGCCGCTTGTGGTTTATGCACCATTTTTACACCCATGGAGCTTTCCGCGGGGCCCGGGTGCTCGCCATGCTGCCGTCGGAGTTTGCGGTAGATTTGACCCAAGAAGGGCCGTCCAAGGGGGTTTGACCCGGGCAGACAAACTGATACGTTAGGTACACCTGTCGCCCTGGGTGTGGGTCCCTGGCGACTCAGGGTTGGCTTACACGGCCGCCTGTGATTTCAATGACTTGCGGGTGGCGAAAATCGACCCGGACCATTATGGGTCCTGTGGGTGACGCTTTTTGTCTCGTTCGGCAAAACAGCCCGGGAGACCGCCTCACGGTCCCCAAGACTTTCGCGGGGTTACGAAAATCTTCCGGTTGTCCGATAACGTGGCATACCTCATGCACTAGCTGACTTTGTCTCATCTGCACCGGAGATGTATTCCAAATGATGCGAGGTACTCCATGACCCAGACCGCGACCCCGACCCCCGTCGATCTCACCGTCACTGACGACGCCGACGGCGGCCTCCACCTGTCCACCGGCAAGCTGCTTACCCTGGCCGAGCGCAACGCCGTGATTTCCTTCCTGGCCGACAAGGATCTGCTCATTGCACTCCCCGGCGCCGCCATGGTTGGCATCTTCCTTTTGGTCAAGGCGTTCCTGGCCGCGGCGCAGAAAGGCGACCGCCTGACCGTGGTCACCCTCTTTGGCCGCATGTTCACCTGGGTGACCGATTTCATCGAGTTGGCCAACCTGCCCCCGATCAAGAAGCAAGGGGCCCCCAGCAAGCCCGGGTTCATCGCCGCCGTGCATGCCACCGTGGCGACCCTGATCGGCTTCCCGAAAGAGACCGCCAACACCCACGCCTCCGCCCCCGACCTGACGCAAAAGGGCAACTACCTGAACGTGGCCTGGGCCCTGCGCACCCTGCTTGCGGCGGGCACCGAAAAGGTTGACCGCAACACCATCCCCCTCGCCAGGGTTATGGTCGACACCATGCGCCAGGTGCTGGTGGTGGTGGACCCGATCCTCGACACCCACTCCGACGTGGCCCTGGCGCTGAACGATGCGCTGTCCTACCTGAAGGACCCGCACCGGAAGGCGGCCAAGACACGCAAGGACAACCAGCGCCGCACAGCAAAGACCATCGCCGACACCAAGGCCGCGGTGCTGCCCGAGGCGCGCGATCAGGCCCGTGCCGAAATCCGCGCGCAGATCGGCGACAAGCTGACCGGCGTCCTGGGTACCAACAAGGGCTGATCCCGGCCTTCGCTGCCGGCCCGGCGATTGGCGCCGGGCCGGCGGCTTCCCGGGCCTCCGCGCTCCCTAAGGATTGGGGCGCCGAGGTCCCGAGGCAAAACATTTTATCCGGGCGAGAACCATGATGAACGCGACTTCTGCTGCACCTTCTGGCACATCTTCCGGCGCCCGAGCGCCCGGTGCGACGGCCACGTCGGCCACCAACCTGGGAGTGGGGGCTTCGCCGGGCAAGCTGTCGCGGGCCATCGAAAAAGCCGGCGGCAGGCGGTTCCTAGTCACGCGTCCCTGGGAGGATGCGGTCCGTTTGGTGGAGATGCGCGCCCGGGCCGACGCCCTGGGCCCGCTGCGTCCCGCCGAGGCCCAGGAGTACGTGACGCTGCTTGCAGAGATCGAGCAATCGACCCGGCTGCTCTTCAACCACGTGCGGCAAGAGTGGATGATGGGCATGTATTTGCTCCTGGCCTATCTGAGTGAAAACTGGCTGCGCGACCCACAGCATACCGACAAGACCTTCCTGCAATACGCCCGATGGGCGGCGCGGGAAGTCTTCGATCAGCGGAACTCCGCCCAGACCCTGGAGCGGCGCATGCTGCTGGCGGTGGGCTACGAGTGCGAGGAGGCCGAGGACCTGAGCCGGCAGGGCGTCGAGATGACCTCGCTCTCGTTCATCTCCGGGCTGGACCCGCGGCTGCGGGAGCGCATGCTGGAAGTGGCGCGACACAACCCCGTGGACGTGGTGCTGAAGGCCGGCGCCGCGGCACAGAAAGCCCTGGAACGGGCCGAGCAGCGCACCGCGGTGTCAGAAGCCGATGCGGCCATCGAAACCGTGCAGCGGGCCCATGACAAGAAGAAGAAGGAACGGAACGAGCGTCGCAGAAACGGCACACGGACGGCAGAAGCGGCCCAAGGACCGGCGGCGACGGACCCCGGCGGGGCCGCGGGCGGTGGCGCAGGATCAGGCAGCGGGGTGAGCGCAGGGGCGGGCGCAGGGGCGGGAATGGGCGCAGGGGCGGGAAGGGGCGCAGGGACGGGAAC
>JBBRLA010000096.1:0-17924 GCA_038231615.1 Polyangia bacterium
ACCGGGCGAGCTTCTGGCGGCACGGCTAAAGGCCCTGACGGTACTGCGTGCGGCGGCCCGATCCGGCGACCCTTTTTTGCGCCTGGATGCCATCGCCGCCCTGGGGGAAACCGAGGACGTGACCCTGCGACCCGAGCTTTCCGCCCTGCTCGGCGACCCCAGCCAGGCCGTGCGCGCCGAGGCCGCCGCCGCCCTCGGACGTCTCGCCGACCCGGAGGCCGTCCCCGCGCGGCGTGAGGTGGTGGATGGGGCCGGCCCCTCCTCCGTGCGGCTTTTCGCGGCCCGGGCGCTGCTCGATCTGGGGGACGCACACGGAGAGGAGGTGCTGGACCGCACCTTAACCACCGGCGCTCCCGAGGATCGCCTGCGCGCCGCCGCCCTGCTCTGCGACCGCCACAACGACCCGGGGGAGAAGCTGCTGCTGAAGGTGGTCGATCAGGGCCTGCTGAAGGAAGAGGCGGCGGTGCTGGGGGCCCTGGGCTGCCTGCTGCGATCGTCCCGCGCCGAGGAGGCCCGCGAGCGCCTGCATCGGCGCCTTTCCGCCGCCACCACCCCGCCCCGGCAGATCGAGGTGGCGCGGGTGCTGGCCGCCGCCGGTGACGAAGAGGGGCGGCAGGCGCTGCGGGCGCTTTCGACCCGCCCGGGGCTTTTGCAGCTCCCGGCGGCCCGCGCGCTGGCGGCCCCGGATACCCCCGAGGTGGCGGGCCTTTTCCGCCAGGTGCTCGGCGACCGGCAGGCGCAGGTCCCGCCGCGCCTTTTGGCCAGCGAGGGGCTGGGACAGAGCGGTCAGCTTCTCGATGTGCGGCTGCTCGCCGGGTACCTGAAGGACCTGAAGGAGGCCCGCGACGCGGCGCTGACCCAGGCCGCAGCCATCGCCATCCTGCGTCTGGGCGCCACCGACCCGACCGCCCTGGGTGCCGAAAGTTTGCGCTGGGCCCGGGGCAACCTGGGCGCCGGGGACTTCCGGCTGCGCGAATCGGCGGCGCTGGTGCTGGGTGACAGCCAATCCCCCGAGGCACTGCCCTTGTTGCAGGGCCTGTACCACGACCGCGACGTGCGCGTCCGCCGCAGTTCGGCGCGGGCGCTGGGCCGCCGCACCGAAGACGAGGCGCTGACCACCCTGCGCGAGGGGCTGACCGATTCCGATCCCGAGGTGCGCCTCTTGACCTTGCAGTCGCTGGAACGGATCAGCCAGGCCCTGCCCACACAGCGGGCGGCGGATCTCCGGCTCCGGCTGCGCGGCTGGCTTGCGTCTGTGATGAAGGACGGATCCACAAGCGAGCAGGTGGTGGCCCGGGCGACCCTCTTGCGCCTGGGGGATGCCAGCCAGCGCCAGCCGCTCCTGGCCTTGAAGGACGCACCCGACCCCGCCGCCCGGCATCTGCTGGCAGAGCAGGCGCCCATGGACAGCGATGTTGTCGTGGGACTGCTCGACGATCCCGACCCCGGGGTCCGCGCCGCGGCGGCCCGGCGGCTGGCACACAAGGGGGACCGGCGCGCCCTGCCCGCCCTGCGCGAGGCGCTGTCCCGCGGGGGGGCGGAGGGCATCGCCGCCTACGGGCTTCTGGGCCGGCTCGGCGAGAAGACGCAGCGCCCCGCGGCGCTGAACGATGGGTTTTGGGCGAGACATACCGGGGAAGAGCGCCTCTTGGCAGTCGAGGCCGCGGCCCACCTCCCCGGGACGCTGGCGTTGCCGCTCTTGCTGCGCGCGGCGCGGGACGAGGACCCGCTTTTGCGCCGCCGAAGCGCCGAGATCGCCGCCGAACTGTCTCCCGAGGGCGGGCCGGCGGGGACCGAATCCGCCCCGGGGTTCCCGGTGCTGCGGGTGCTTTTGGGCGACACCGACCCATCGGTACGCTCCCGAGCGGCGGGGTTGCTCTCGCGGCTGGGCACGACCCGGCCCGCCGCGCCGAAGGGCGGAGACAGCACGGCCCCGGAAAGATCGGGAAGCAAGACACCTGATCATGCGGTCCCCGCGGCTACCACGACCGCCGACGCGGGAGCGCCGCCAGACGACACCCGGGCGGGGACACCGGCGGAGGACGCGGGGACACCGCCCGATACCCAAGCACCGCCCGACACCCAGGCACCGCCCGACACACAAACCCCGGCCAGCGGCAGGGCGCCGACGTCCGCCGCCAAGCCTGGCCCGTCTCCGGTGGACGAGGCGGTACAGGCGGGCCGGCGGGCCTTCCAGGCGAAGGACTATCGCAAGGCGCAGCGGCAATTCGAGCGTGCAATTGCCCTGTGCGCTCGGGACCGCCAGCAGAAAAAGGCCTGCGACGTCCTTCAGTTCATGCTGGCCCTTCTGCACGCCCAGACCCTGGAGGCACAGAAGCGCGTGGGCGAGGCCATGTCCGAGTACCAGCGGGCCAACGACGGGGCCCGCGGCAAGACCCGCGACCAGGCCCGGGAGGCCATTGCCCGCCTGGCCCCGCAGCTCGGCAAGGTGATCATCCACGCCACGGCCCGGGGGCACTGCCAGACCAGCGTGCAGTGGCTTCAGGCAGGCAAGCAGCAGAAGGTCAAGGTCGGCGACAAAAGCCAAAAGGTCAATGTCCACCCCGGCGAGACCGCCGAGATCGGCGCGTGCCCATGACTCCGCGCCCCGAACGCGACACGGCGAACCGCATCCCTTTGCCTCTGGCCTTGTACCTGATGGCCGTTGCCACCTGGCTTCTCGTGTCACCCGCGGCGGCCCGCCCCCCGCAAAGGTCTTCCCGCGCGCCCAGAAACCCCGCCGCCGATCGCCTGCGCCACGCCGGGGAGCAGGCCCTTTCAACCAAGGACTTCGCCGCCGCCACGACCGCCTTCTCGACGTTTTACCGCGGCGACAAGGCACCCCTGGGTCTGTATCTGCTGGGAACGCTGGCCCTGGCCCAGGGGCGCGTGCTGGATGCGCAGGACCTCATGCGCCGCTACCTCGCCGATCCCCTGGTCGAACCCGACGAGAAGAACGCCGAGCAGGATCAGGCCCGCGGCATCCTGGCCAGGCCCCGCCCGCCCGCGGGGGAAGTGACCGTCATCGGCGAACGCGGCACGCTGGTGTCGCTGGACGATCGGCTGGTGGGGGCGCTGCCGCTCTCCCGGCCGCTCCTGTGCACCCCGGGCACCCGCCGGCTGGCCTTGATGAAAGAGCAACGCGGCGCCCATCCTCAGCAAGAAGAACTGGACATCGTCCCGGGCCGCTCCATCGAGGTCACCTTCGACCGCAAGACCTCCGCCCTGCTCAGCGCCGAGCTGGCCGGGGTGCTGCTGCTGGAGACCTATTCCGGGCTGCCCAAGGATGCCCCGGAGCGGCTCGGCCAGGCCATCGACGACGCACTCAAGGGCGAGCGCCTCTCGCCCTTCCCCCTGGCGCTGGCCCTGTCCGGCTGCGGCCTGCCGCCAAAGGGCGACGGCGACTGCCCGCGGACCCCGGCCTGCACCTACCCGCTCGCCAGGGGCAGCGAGCTGGATTACGTACTGAACGCCTGCGTCAGCCGGGACGCCCCGGACAAGCCCTGGCAGATCCACCTGACGCTCGACGATCCCGAGGTCGGCGCCGAGGCCCGAAGCGACACCCGGACCTGCGCCGCCTGCGATGCCCAGAAGGCGGCCGCGATCCTGCGGGAAGCGCTGCCGCCTCTTCTGATCGAGGCCCGCAAACGTCAGCGCGGCACCCTCACCGTGACCTCGTCCCCCCCGGGGGCGGAGGTCCGAGTCGGCGAGCGCGACCTGGGCCCGACGCCCATCTCGCAGACGCTGTGGACCGGCCCCGCCGAACTGCGGGTCAGCCTGGCGGGGCATGTGCCCAAGATCCTGTCGATCAGCATCCACGCGCACAAGAAAGCCGCTGTCCACGTCGACCTTGATCGCGACCGCGACCGCGACGCCGCCGCGGGCCCGCAGACGGCCGCGGGCCCGCAGACGGCCACCGGGCCCGATGGGAAGGTCGCAGCGAAGCCCAATGCCAAGGTCGCAGCCCAGGTCGCAGCGCCCGCCGCACAGGCAGTCGGGCCTCGGGGGGCGCAGGCACTCGGCCCGCGTGCACCCCGTCCGCGCTGGCGCCTCATCGCCGGGGGGTCGGCGCTGGCCGCCGCGCCGTTCTTCGTCGGGTTCGGCACCTCGGCGCTGGCCGCCGATGGAGGGTGCGCGGCCCCGGCGGCCACCTCGGGCGGGACCTGCCGACAGTTCTACAGCACCGGCGGGATCGGCGGCGGCTTGCTGGGGGCCGGCGCGGCGCTTCTGGTCGGCGGCGCGATCCTCGTCGCCATCCCGGGTCCTCGGACCAAGGCCGAGGTGGGGGCCACCGTCATCCCCGGGGGCGGCGCGGCCACCCTGGGCCTGTCGTTCTGAGTGGTGCGAAAGAAGGAGTCCTCATGCGACGTCTAAAGTACACGGTGATCCTGGCCCTTTTCGGCTGCGGCGACCTGTGGACCCCTTTCGCCGCGGACAACCCGGCCAACTGCATGCAGAACGCCAGCCTGTGCGGCGGTACCACCTACTGCGCCTCGCGCAGCGAGCAGTGCGAGTCCAAACTCCTGCGATCGGGGGTCGCCCTGGGCAGGTCCCCCGCCGCCCTGGTCGTCGCCGACTTCAACAAGGACACCCACCTGGACGTGGCGGTCACCGAGGACGTGGATGGCACCGGGCCGGGCCAGGTGGCGGTCCTCCTGGGCGATGGCGCCGGGGGCTTCGGCGCCCCCACCCGTTTCGCCGCCGGCACCCGCCCACTCTCGATCGCCGCGGGACATTTGGATGGCGACCCGAACCTGGATCTGGCCGTGGCCAACACCAGCGCCAACGCCATCAGCGTCCTTTTGGGCCAGGGCAACGGGACCTTCGCCATGGCCACCACCAGCAACGCGGGCGACCTGGCCAAGCAGCCGGTCGGCATCCGCATCGGCCAACATCTCGACGACAACAACCAGCGCATCCTGTATGCCAACCAGGCCGGCGAGACCCTGTCGGTGATCTCGTCCCAGTTCACCAAGGTGCGCGAGATCCCCGGAATGGGCGGCAAATTTTCCGCCCCCCACGACCCGGTGGCGGGAAACTTCGGCACCAGTCCCTTCGACCTGGCGGTGGCCACGGCCACGGGCATCTTCACGATCCTGCCCCCGATGATGGCTGGCGGACCGGTCATCCTCCACGGCCCCTACGCCTTGTCGGGGACCGACGTGCCCGGCGCGATGGCCGCAGCCGACTTCCACGGGGACAAATATTCGGACCTGGCGGTGACCACCGGCGGCGATGCCATCGCCATCCTCGCCGGCATGGGCGGCGGGATGCTGGCCGCGGCCGTCCGCTACCCCGCGGGCAAGGCGGTCGCCGTGGCGGCGGCGGACCTGAACCGCGACGGGTTTATGGACCTTGTCACAGCCAACGGCACGGAGGGGATCAGCGTGCTCCTGAACCAGGGCCAGGGCTTCGCCGCCCCGCTGCACTTCGCCATCGGTGGAAACACCACCGCGCTGGCGCTGGCCGACCTGAACCACGACGGACGCCCCGACATCCTGGCCCTGGACAACAACCCCGTCGGCCGCCTGATCGTGCTGCTCAATGTGGGGTTCTAAAGGTCCGCGGTCTACAGGGGGAGTAAATGTTCTGGACTTGAACTGTGGTGTGTTAGTCTACCCCTTACAGAAGGAGAGGCCGCCATTCCCCGTAGATCGAAACAGACGCAGATGAAGCGCAGCCGAGAGCTGGACCAGCGTGCCCAGCAGCAGGAAAAAGAAGCTCGGCGGGCCCAGCGCAAAGTCGAAAAGGACACCGCGCCCAAACAAGCGGACGGCGAGGATCCCGACATCGCCGGCATCGTCCATGGCCCGCAGGCGCCACTCTGGGAGGAGTGACCCGCCCCTCGTTTCCCTCGCTGCCGCGGTAAAGACCGCTTCCCTCAGGAAGCGAGTGCTGGCTTGCGTCCGCGGGTCGCCGAGGCTGGGCCCGCACCAAGTCGCAAGGAGCTGGAAACAGATGGAGGACATGCATCCCAGGACATCGCTGGCGGCGGAACTCGGGGTGGAGGAGCTGCTGAAGCAGGGCCGGTATCTGGCAGCGCTGGACCAGATCATCCCGATCCTTTATGGCGAGGTGACCCCATCGCCCCGTCGGCAGGAGGCAGCGGCGCTGCGGGACCGGGCGCTCGCGGCATTGCAGGCGTACATGACCACGGCGACGCACCCGCCGAGGACGAGAATGAAGTTCGGCACCTCGGGCTGGCGCGGGCTTTTGGGGGAGGACTTCACCCTGCGCAACGTGATGCGGGTGACCCAGGGGTTGTGCGAGGTGCTCCTCGGGCCGGAAGGGGCGGCGCTGGCGGGACCGCTTCAGATCAAAGATGCGGCGGAGATGCGCGAGCGGGGCTGCGTGCTGGCCCACGACACCCGCTTCATGGGACCCCAGATGTGCGCAGCCATCTCGCGGGTGCTGCTGGCGCACGGGGTTCGGGTGATCTTCATCGGCACGGCGACCACGCCGGAGGTGTCGGCGGCGCTTTTCGAGACCGGCGCGGCGTTCTCGCTGAACCTGACCCCCAGCCACAACCCGTACTCCTACCACGGCTACAAGTTCAACCCCGCCGACGGGGGCCCGGCGACGGGCGAGCTGACCGGGCCGATCACCCGGCGGGCCAACGAGATCTTCGACGGGGACCTGCCGGTGCAGGCGATCTCGGAGGACGAGCTTGCGCTTTTGCCGAAGGACCCGAATAAAGAAGCCCGCTACCGGGAGGCGGACCCGATCGCGCTCTATCGACAGAGCTTGCAGAAGCGGCTGCCTTTCCTGGATCTCCCGCGGCTCATCGAGGGGATAAACCAGCTGGGGATGGACCTGTACATCGACAACGGCTACGGCGCCACCACCGGCAAGTACGAGGCGCTGCTTCAGGGGATCGATCCGGCCCGGCTGCATGTGCTGCACAAGGCGCCGGAGTTCTTGTTTGGCGGGAAGAACCGGGAGCCCTCGGCGGAGAATTTCAGCGAGCTACAGCGGCTGATGGCCGGGTCGCCGGCCCGGCTGATGGTGGGGGTGATGAACGACGGCGACGGGGACCGGTTCATCGGCGGGGGGCGGCAGGCGGTGCTGGGGATGAACCGCTTCGGGCCGCTGGTGGTACGCTACCTGACGGAGGAGCACGGGGTGCGGGGGGACGTGACCCGGAGCCTGATGACCAGCCACATGGCCGACGCGGCGCAACGGCGCTACCAGCCGGATGGGAAGCTGAACGAGACGCGGGTCGGCTTCCAGTTCCTGAAGCCGCACATCCCCACGTCGGTGAACTCGTTCGAGGAGAGCGACGGGATGTCGCCCAAGGGATGGAGCCGCGACAAGGACGGGATCTGCGCGGCGCTCTTGTTGGCGGCGATGGTGCTGGAGACGGGAAAGACGGCGGAGGAGCTTTCGGACCTACTGGAGACGGAGTTGGGCAGCTTTGTCTTCGAGCGGCGCAAGATCGTCGGCGCCCTGTCGGGAGAGGCGCTGGCCAAGGCGATCACGGCGCACTTCGGGGGGTTCGTGCCGGGGCAGTCGGTGGCGGTGCCGGGGATCGTGCGCGAGATGTGCGTGGACCGGGTGGACACCCGGGACGGGATCAAGGTGGTGTTCGGCCACGGCTGGTGGTTCGGGGTGCGGGCATCGGGGACCGAGCCGGCGGCGCGGATCTACGTCGAGACCTATGCCCCGCCTGGGGCCAGCGTCAAGCTGCGCGCCCTGGCCGAGGAGGGCAAGGACCACCTGCACGCCTGGGCGAAGGAAGAACTGATGAAGGCAATGGGATAGCGGTCAGGGCCAGATGCCGCGTTCGGCGTACGCTTTCTGAATGCGCTCGATGCCGATGACGTAGGCCGCCGTACGGTAGTCGAGCTTCCTGTCGTTGGCCATGTCGCGCACCAGGGCATAGGTCTTCTTCATCCGCTTCTCCAGACGGACCTCGACCTCCTCGGGCTCCCAGCGCTCCGAACGCTTGTTTTGCAGCCACTCGTAGTACGAGACGGCGACGCCCCCAGAGTTTGCCAGAATGTCGGGCAGCACGTCGATGCCGCGGGCAAGGAGGATGTCCTCCGCCTCGGGGTAGGTCGGCCCGTTGGCGCCCTCGGCGATGACCTTGGCCTTGATGGCGCGGGCTTCTTTTTCGCCGATCTCCAGTTCCAGGGCTGCCGGAACGAAGACGTCGCACTCGACGGCGAAGAACTCCTCGCGGCTGATGGGGCGGCCGTGCTTGTAATCGACCACCGAGCCGGTACGGGCCACGTGCTCGGCCAGCTTGTGGGGATTCAACCCCTCCGGGTTGGCGATGTAGCCCTTGTAGTCGCCTGCCGCCACCAGCGAGACCCCGAGCTTGCTCAGGATCTTGGCCGTGTGGGAACCGACGTTGCCGTAGCCCTGCACGGCTACGGTCTTGCCGGTCAGGTCGAAGCGCCGGTCGCGGGCCCATTCTACGATGCAGTGGACCACGCCCTGCCCGGTGGCAGTCTCGCGCCCGTGGGAGCCGCCGGAGTGGATGCTCTTGCCGGTGACCACCCGGCGCATGGCGTTCTTGTCGAGGACCCCGACGACGTTCATGAAGGTGTCCATCATCCATACCATGGTCTGGCCGTTGGTGCCCATGTCCGGGGCCGGGATGTCGAACTCGGGGCCGATGGAGCCGGCCAGGGCGTGGGTAAAGCGCCGGGTGATGCGCTCGAGTTCCGCCCGGGAGTGCAGCCGCGGGTTGAACTTGATGCCGCCCTTGCCGCCGCCAAAGGGGATGTCGTGCAGGGCCGACTTCCAGGTCATCGCCGAGGCCAGGCCCTTGAGTTCGTCCAGGGACACATCCTCGTGGTAGCGGATGCCGCCCTTGTAGGGGCCCAGGATGTTGTTGTGCTGGACGCGGTAGCCCTTGAAGAGCTGGAACTTCCCATCATCCATTTTCACCGGGAAGTTGACGATGATCTCGTTCTTCGGCTGGGACAAGATCATGTAGATCTCGGGCTCGATGTTGATGACCTTGGCGGCCTTCTGGATCTGCCCGTTGACGATGAGGTTCAGGTTGCCCTTGACCGGAGTGCCTGCCGCGGATTGCGCGTCCGCGACAATCTGGGGTTGTGGCGGACCAGGCGGCGTGGTTTTCTGAGACATGTGCTCCTCGATTCGAGCCATTCGCGGGTTGTGAAAATGGTGCGAGACTCTAGCAAAGTCCTCTCCCGGACGGAAGAGGGAAGCGAGCATCGCGGGACCTTCGCCGCGGTGACCCCCGCCGAGGCCGCGGGGGATTCCCGGGTGCGCCGGTCCACGGTGGAACTCTTCGACAAGGTACAGCGGGCGTCGATCAGTCAGGGGTGGTCCCGAGCGGCGGCGCTTCTGGCCAGCGCCCTGCGGGAGGAGCGGAGCCTGCATTCCCGGGAGCGGCGCTTCGTCGGGGACGGGCTGCACCGGATGATCCGCGGGCTGCGGCGGTTGCAGGCGCTTTCGGGGATCTCCCGGCCGGGGGCGCTGCCGCTGTATCTGGTGTGGCTGCTGGACGAGTGGCTCGCCGGCGGCCCGGCGGAGGCGGGGGTCCCGGAGGAGCTTTCCCGGGCCCTGCGGGCTGCCGGGGTCTCGGCTGCGCAGGTGGTGGATCGGGCCCGTGAGATGGGGCGCTTCCTGGAGGGGCTTTCGATCGCCACGCCGATGACGGCGGACGACCCCCGCCTGATCGAGCGGCTGGGCGAGGCGCTGTCCTACCCGGACTGGCTGGTGCAGGAGGTGCTGACCGACTACGGGCCCGGGGCGGCCCTGTGCCGGGACGTGCTTTCCGCCCAGAACCAGCGGGCGCCGCTGACGGTGCGGGTGAACACCCTGCGGGGCACCCGGGAGCAGCTCGCGGCCCGTCTTGTGGCCGAGGGGGTGCACACCACGCCGACGCGCCTCTCGCCGTTGGGGCTGATCCTGCACACCCGGGTCAATGTCTATGGGCTTCACGCCTTCCAGGAGGGCTTTATGGAGCTTCAGGACGAGGGCAGCCAGCTTATCGCCGAGCTGGTGGCACCACCGCCGGGAAGCACGGTAGTCGACGCCTGCGCCGGCGCCGGGGGAAAAACGCTGGCCCTCTCGGGGCTGATGGAGAACCGGGGGCGCCTTTTCGCCCTGGACATCGAGGAACGCAAGCTGGCCGAACTGCGCAAGCGGGCCCGCCGCGCCGGCCTGACCAACGTGCAGGCGATGCGGGTGCCGGCTTCGGGTCCGGACCCGTCGTTGATCAAGCGCGGCGCCGAGCGCGTCCTTTTGGATGCGCCGTGCTCCGGGGTGGGGGTGCTGCGCCGGAATGCCGAAGCCCGCTGGCGGCTGCGCAAGAAGGATCTCGACGAACTGCCTTTGACGCAGCGGATGCTTCTGGATGCCGCCGCCAGGCTGGTGGCCCCTCACGGCCGGCTGATCTACGCCACGTGCACCATCCTGCGTCGGGAGAACGAGAACGTCATCGCCGATTTCCTGGCCGCCCATCCGGAGTTCTCCGAGGTGCCGATCCGGGAGATCGTCGGCTCGGCCCGAGCGGCGGGTATGGGGACGGGAATGGAGACGGGTATCCGCATGAAGCTCCTGCCCACCGCGGGGCAGGGAAATGGGCAGAATGAAGACCGACCGGACGGATTCTTCGCAGCAGTGCTGCGCCGAGCCCGAAGCTGAGGGCGGGCGGGACCTGGGTGTTCATCCCTCTCCCATCGACCTGTCCGGGACGGGTGCCCCGACGAAATAGGGTAATCTTGAATCCCGGGTTCCCATGGATTATCGTGCGGGAGTTGGCCATGCCTTTGCACTGCTTACCCGTTGGGGGTGTCAAAAACCTGACAGCTCACGTCGGATCCCACACCGCGGCGTTTCGCGTTTCGCGATCGGCGCTTCGCGTTCTTGAGGCAGGCCCGATGAATAACCACCCGGACGCGTCCGTCCATCGCTTCCAATCCTGTACTGTCGCATCGCGTCACGCACCCTATTCTTATTGGTACGCGACGTGCTAGCAATCGTGGGCACGCTCGCTCACTTCCTTTGATCATACTTGCTCAAGCGCCAAGGATCCGTGCCCGATGAAAATCTGCCTGGTCAGCCCGTACGACCTCTCCCTGGAGGGGGGCGTCAACAAGCACATCTTCTACCTGGCCAAAAGCCTGCGGGCGCTGGGCGACAAGGTGGAGATCATCGGACCCAGGAGCGGCAGAGCCCCTGAAGGAGAGGACGTCACCTGCTTCTCCGGCATCGTGTCCATTCAGGGCAACGAGTCGGACAACCGCATCGGGCTGCTCACCAGCCCGCTGGCGGTGCGCCGCTACATGCATCAGCGGAACTTCGACATCCTGCACATCCACGAGCCTTTCGTCCCCTCGCTGCCTTATTATGCCCTGTGGACCACCGATGCCCGAGGACGGGTGGCGACCTTCCACCGCTACAGCGAGCGCGAGGGCCGGACCACCCGGCTCGTCCGACAGGCCCTTTCGCCGCACCTGCGGGGGTTCCAGCGCGGCATCGCGGTGTCGGACGCCGCCGCCCGCTACGCTCAGGTGGCCTGGCCACGCCCGCTGTCGATCATCCCCAACGGGGTCGATACCACCTTCTTCACTCCACCCCAGCGCGGCGATCCCCGGGAGGGCGCCGCCATGCGCCTGCTCTTCGTCGGACAGTGGACCGACAAGCGCAAGGGGCTGCCGGTCCTTCTGGATGCCTACGCCCTTTTGCGGGCGCGACAGATCGAGGTCACCCTGGACGTGGTCGGCCAGGGCGATCCGGGCATCCCGACCCCGGCGGGCATTCACGGGCTGAGCTTTTACGGCAGGGTCTCCGAGGCCGAGTTGCGGCGACGCTTCCGCGAGTGCGACATCTTTGTCGCACCTTCCACCGGGCAGGAATCCTTCGGCATGGTGCTGGTCGAGGCGATGGCCGCCGGGCGCCCGGTGGTGTGCAGCGATATCGATGGCTACCGCGACGTGGTTACCTCCCGGGGGGCGCGACTGGTGCCGCCGAACAACCCGGCGGCCCTTTCGGACGTGCTCCAGGCGCTCTATCGCGACCATGGGATGCGCCGGGCCATGGGGCTGCACAACCGGGCCGAGTCGCTGCGCTACGACTGGGGCAACATCGCCGGGCAGGTCCGCGAGGAGTACGAGATGGCGCTGCGCAACTCCCGGCCCCGTTCGCTCCTCGGACGGCAATGGATGCTCTACCGGCAGAGCACCGCCGGCCCCATGGGGGCTGATGAGGCGGGCGTGCCTGAGCAAGACCAGGGGCGCGTCGCTTCCGCGGGCGCGAAACGCTAGTCCCACGGAACTGCGCAGATGGACCGGCGAATTTTGCCTGCAAGCCCTCGAGCGTTTCTGGCCTTCGCCTGCGCGCTCTGCGTGTTCTTGCGCCTGCCGTCCTTCCACTATCAGGTGATCTCGGACGACGAGGCCATCTACGATGCGATGGCCCGAGTTGTCACCTCCGGCGGGGTCATGTACCGCGATGTGGTGGACCACAAGCCGCCGGGCCTGACCTATACCTACTCCCTAACACGGTGGGTGGGGGACCTTCTCGATCCCGGCTCGCCCGGCGCCCACGCCATGGACCTCCTGCATCTGGTAGGCATCCTGGCAGTGGTCCTGACGTGCGTCGGTCTGTACCCGGTGGGGCGGCGTCTCCTGCGGCCGGGGCTTGCGGGCCTGCCGCCGCTGCTCTACGCGCTGGTGTCGGCGGCCAAGCAGCCCAGCGACAGCCTCGCGGTCAACGGCGAGCTGATGATGAACCTGCCGACGATCGTCTCGGTGGGCGCCGTGCTCGCCGCCGAGCGGCAGGTCGGGGTGAGACGGGCGCTTTTGCACCTTCTGGCCGGGGCGCTGTGCGGCGTGGCCGTGCTTTACAAGTACCAGGCGGGTCTCTTTGGGCTGGCCTTTCCCTTCCTGATCGATCCTCTGGGGCCCGTGGGGCCGTCAGCGCCTGATGCCGGACCGCATGAGAAGCAGGAGACGAAAAGGACCCTCGCCCGCTGGTTCGCTATGCTGCTGCCCAGAGGGGCGTGCTGGCTGTGCGGGCTTCTCCTGCCGCTTCTGCTCTGTGCGGCGTGCTTCCACCATCGCGGGGTCCTGAATGAGGCCCTGCGCTGGGGCATTGGCTTCAACCGACGCTACCTGCAAGAGGGGCCGGGTCTTCCGTGGGCGGTGCGGCGCTTCGCCTACCAGTTGGTGGGCGTGGTCCTGCCGGGGATCGTGGTCTACGGCGGCGGCCTGCTGACGTTCACGCGCCTCCTGCGTGGGGGCGCAGGCGTGGGCGTGGTTGCCGGCCGCAGCTTCCTGCTCTGCTGGACTGGCCTGTCCCTGCTGGCCGTGGGTCTTGGGGGCCGCTTCTTCGGACACTACTTCCTTCAGCCGGAGTTGCCGCTTTCCCTGCTCGCCGCGGGGCCGATCGCCCAGATGTGGCACCAGCGTCCGCGCCTCCTTGTGCTGGCGGTCGCCGTGCCCGGGGTCTTCTTCTTCCTGGGGGCATCGTTCCCGTCCGTCAGCCGCCCCATTTTTTCTCCCCACGACCCGGACTTCGCCGCGATCGGGCGTGCCATCGCCGCTCGTACCCGGCCGACCGACACCATCTGGGTGTGGGGCAACGTCCCGCAGATCTACAGCGCCGCCGATCGCAGTCCCGGCGTGCGCTTCACCTTTTGCAATTATCTGACCGGCCTGTCTCCGGGAACACCCTCGGAGTACGACCCCGACGTCGATCCGCAGCGCTTTGCCGTTCCCTGGGCCTGGCCCCAGGTCTTCGAGGACCTGGAGCGGCACCGGCCGGCGCTCCTGGTGGACACCGCCGCGGCCCATCTCAAGTTCTACGGGCGCTTTCCGATCAGCCATTACCCCGACCTCGATCGATACCTCGCCGCCCACTACCGCCGTGAGAGCGAGGTTGCCAGCGTCGTGCTTTACCGGAGGTGCGAGCTTGACTGAAGAGACCCGATGCTGGCCCGGATCGCCCGTTTTCTGGCCCTTCACCGGGGTCTGACTACACTGAAGCCCATGCGTTCACCCGACCCGCCGGTCCCCGCCGAGAGTGCCCTGCTCTGGGGGCTGCTGCACGACGCGATCTGCGCACCGGTGTGGCTGGTGCTCCTGCTCGTCGGGAAGGCGCACCTGGCCGATGGGGCGCGGCCGTTCGTGCGCCTCATGCACTTTGCCACATCGGCGAGGATGACCGCCACCCTGATCCTTCTGAACCTCCTGGTCTTTGCCTGGGAGCTGCAAGAGCGAGCCATGGGCCTCTCGCCGGCCCGATTCATGCATCGCTTCGCCGTGTCTCCGGCGGACCTGGTTCAGGGCAACTACCTGCCCCTTCTAACCCACCTCTTCGCTCACGCTGGCGTGGCCCACCTCCTGGGCAACATGCTGACCCTCTTTGTCTTCGGCAGGGTCGTCGAGCGCCACCTGGGCGGCTGGCTGATGCTAGCGTCCTACCTTGGGGCGGCCTTGGTGTCCACCAGCCTTTCTCTGGGGGTCCAGATCGCCCTGCACCAGAACGTGCCGACGCTGGGCGCCTCGGGCGCGGTGGCCGGGATGGTGGCGCTGGGGATACTCTTTGCGCCCTTCACCGTGACTTTCGAAGCGCTGGTGCCGATGCCACTGCTCTTGCTGGGCTGGCTGGCCATGGCCGCCGACTTCTCGGGGATCACCTTGGGCAGGGATGACGGCATCGATCACTTCGCCCACCTGGGCGGCTACCTTTCCGTGCTCTTTGTCTGGTTCCTCCTGCCACCAGCGCAAAGGCTGCGGTTGCGCGCTGGCCTCTTCGTCAACCTGGCCAGCGCGGTCGTGGCCGCGTTGCTCTGGCTCACCTGGGTGCATCGATAGCAGCGGATAACACGAAGGTATCGAAACCCAGGCCCAGCCGGTACACATACACCCCTCCGTCGGCGTAGAGGCAGGGCCAGCCGCGCGCCGTCACCTGGGCCAAAAAGCGCGGCGGCGGATCCACCGCCAGCAAATAGTGGAACCCGGCCTCGGCCTGCCGCAACACCGCGTCGCGCAGGGCGGCGTAAAAATCGGGCCGGGTCACCGCCGGGGCCAGAAAGCGCGCCGTGTCGGTGATGTCTTTCGCGTAAAAGCCGTAGTCGGCGAACACGCGCGCCTTCTGGGGCTCCTTGTTCCACAGGACGGCGGCGGCGAACTCGTCCGGCCCCGCTGGGAAGGGCGGTCGCGCGTCGGGGCGGGCGATGAGCATCAGTCGCCGCATGTTTTCGAAGCCGAAGGGCACCATGGCGTGCCGCAGCCGCGATGGGATGGCCCACGCATGGAGGCTCCTGCCGGCGGCACGTACCGCCGCTTTTGCCTCCGGGCCGGGTGCAAAGACCAGCGGCAGCATCCGGGTCCCCGGCCGCATGATCGTGCCGGCGGAAGCCACGCTTTGCAGGTGCATACCGATTTCGAACCAGCCCTGGCCGATGGCCAGACGCACCATCAAGGAGCCTGCCACAAGCCCTGCCGACAGACGTCGTTCAGCGACGGAGCCAGAGCGAGGCCAGAAGGCGGCGGCGGGCAGGAGCAAGAGGATGAAGGGGATGACCCGGGCCGATGCGTAGGCCCAGCCCTTGTATCGCGATGGCAGCAGCGTCAGCCCCAGGCCAAGCAGGACCAGCAGAAGCACGGGCCAGGCCGGGGCCGGCAAACGCAGCGTCAGCGTCCGCACCCCGGTTCGTTCGATCGCCTGGGCGATGGCCATGGCCACCAGCCCGAAGGCCAGCAGCAGGCACAGGGTCTGGACCACGCGATCGACGTGGCCCACGCCAGCCAGCGCGCAGGAGAAGAACTGTCCCATGGCCTCCAAGGGGCTGAGCATCTCAATGACATCCGAGATCGGCGTCTGGTGGGCAGAGGCGGACAGGTCGAGCACACGGGAAGAGCCGACCAAAAGGAAAAACGCCGGGGCAAAGGCCAGGGCCGCCCGCAAAAAGCCCGCTCCCCACCGGGGCTGTCCCAGCACCAGCAGCACGACCAAGCCGAAGGCCAGCGCCAGGCTGGACACATGTGCCAGGCAGCACAGCACAAGCAGCCCGCTGGCCATCAGCGTCCGCCAGGCAGCGCTACCCGACACAGGCGGGCGGGCAACCAGCAACGCGCCGCCTGCGGCCAGTGGGACGCTGGCCAGATAGGGGTAGAACCCGAAGGTGACGAATCCGTGGACCAGGAACGGGGCCAGCAAGAGCACCCGTGCGGGCTGCGTCGGATGGGCGGCGCGCGTGACCAGCCACCCGACCCACGCGAAACCCACCATGCACAGGGAGAGCCAGAGGCGCTCTGCCGCATCCAGGGTGAGCACCGGGTGTAGCAGATAGCAGAACCAGGAAAAGAGCGACCCGGTCACCAGGCCCAGCGAGTCGTGGTAGACGGCGTGCAGCGGCGACGCCGGGTCCGTGCGCATCTCGATCAAAAACGCCGTCAGCCGCACCTGCTGCGGCCCGTCCTGCGTCGGCACCCACCGGGGCAACCAGGGCAAAAGGGCCGCGAGACCCGCCAGGCCGACGTAGGCGGCCCCAAAGTGGCCCCCTTTGGCCCGGCCTTGCCAGACCGATGCCGCGGCGTCGTCTCGGGTCGGAGGCAGGACAGGGCCCATGGGTCGTTCTCTCATCGTCCTTTTATAACGGCAACCGATCGCCGGCCGATAAAAATCTTTACTCCCCTCGCCACAATCCTTACTCTTGGCCGCCGTGAGTTATGGGACAGGCCTCCACTCGTTGATGATCCCAGTCTATAATGAACGGGAGGGCCTTGCCACGCTCTTCGCCCCCCCGCAAGAGATCCCGGGCATTCCGTGCGGGGAAGACGCAAAGAACGATCACTTGCATGCATGAACCACCCCGGTCTACCCCGGCCCCACGGGTGCCAACGATGCCGCTCCGTCCGTGGCAGGCCCTGATTGGCACGCTGATCTACGCCGCCGCCGTGGCCGTGGTCTCCTGGCATCATGGGCTGTGGCGCGACGAGGTCCGCGCCCTCAACATCGCCAGCGGCAGTCACTCGCTGGCCGAGTTGTTCCGCAATCTGCGCAATGAAGGGCACCCCGCTTTGTGGTACCTGCTCCTGCATGCCGGTTTCCGCATCACCGGATCGATGCGCTTTCTCAAGCCCCTCAGTGTGCTCATCGCCAGTTCCGCTATCTACATCTTCTTGCGCCACGCTCCCTTCCGGCCCGGGCAGAAGGCCCTCTTTGCCGCCGGGCTCCTGCCGCTCTACGAATATTCCGTCATGTGCCGCAACTACGGGATCGCGATGCTGCTCCTTTTCGCCGGGGCGGCGGTCTACCGGCGGCGCGGCAGCGGGTCCCTGCGGCTTGCGCTCTTGCTCGCGCTTTTGGCCCACACCAACGCCTACGCCCTGATCCTCGTCATCGCCCTTTTGTCGGCTTGGGTCATGGAGGCCTTTTTCGCCCCCTCTTTCTTGTCCCGACGCCCGCTGCATGTCGCGGCAATCGCCCCGGCCGTGCTGGTAGGCCTGGGCGTTTTCAGCGCGATGTGGATCATGTACCCCGACCCCAGCACCGGGGTGACCCACCTCCACACCCTCACCGCCTCGGACCTGTTCTGCGGCCTGCGCGCCGCACTCCTGTGCCCGGCCCACGTACTCTTCTTCCGCCTGCACGGGACGGCAGACTCTCCCGCCCTGTGGGCGCTTTTGGCCACGGCAGGAATGCTGGTCACACTTCTCATCTGGTTCTTTGCCGTGGCGCTCCTGCCCCAGGTGGGGCTCTCGCTGGCGCTGCTCCTGAGCGCCACCGGCTTCTCGCTGCTATCCGACCTGATCTACGCCGGCTCCCTGCGTCACTTCGGCCAGTTCTACCTCTTTCTCCTGGTGCTCCTGTGGATCCGCGACCGGGACGACACGGTGCCCCCGCGGCCCGGATGGCAGTGCCGCCTGGTCCCGTGGCCCCTGTCCCGGCTTCACCGCGCCCTGGCCCCCTATCTGGCCCCGGCCCTCTGG
>JBBRLA010000097.1:0-17729 GCA_038231615.1 Polyangia bacterium
GGTTGGTGGCGCTGCCGGAAAGGACCCGGAATCGGGACCCGGGATGCTCGACAAGCGCGTGATCCAGCGCGATGCGCAGGGACTGCGCCGAACCCGAGAAAGTGGGCCCGACCAGGGGGATCTCCTGGTCCCCGGGCCATGACGCGGGCAGGATCTCTTCGGCGTCCAGCAGGGCCTGCCGGAACGCGCCCTGATGCACCCCCCCGGTGGGGGTCTCGCCGATGAGAAACACCGCCATCCTTCCTTGGCCCTGCTTCGCCGCCTGTCCGGTCCCTGGCGACTCGCGGAAGATGAGCACCCCCGGGTGCTGCTCCGGGCAGCGCGCCTTGTCCCCTTCGCCTTCCGACGTCATCTGTGCGGGCTTGAAGGGCAGCCAGAAGCGGTCCAGATCGTAGTGGCCGTCCTGCTCCAGCGCCCGCATGATGGCATCGAGCTGCTGATCGAACCCGAAGTTTGACACCGCCGGCTCGGCAATCGTGACGAAGAGCGCCTGGATCGGGAACCCCGCCTCCCTGACCTCGGGCGCCTTCAGCCCCAGGCTTTCCGCCAGCAGCTCCGCCGCGCTCCGCCGCTCCGCCCCCTCGCACCCGGCCGCCGTGTGCCCGGGCACTTCCTTTTTGACCGGTCCTGTTTTCTGCTTGCCCTTTTCCTTGTCCTTGTTGTCCGACTTCGTGGCCTGCTTCGCCGCCTCGGCGGCTCCCGGCGTCGTCCGATTCATGCCCACGAGCGTCAGACCGACTCCGAGCACCAGCGATAGGGAGAGCCACTTGCTGCTCGCGGGCTGAACACGCATGTATCCAGTAGTATCACGGACGACCCTGGTCACAAAATGGGCGTGACGGCTGGACACGACGAGAGCAGGAAATTTGCCCACCCTGCGTACCTGTGACCACATACCGTGGGAACATAAGGAATTCTCACCCAGATGACACAATCTGTCCCCGGCACACCCACTGCGACCCTTTCTTCCGCACTTCGTTTTTGCGCCGCCCTGCTCGGCTCTACCCTGTGCCAATGCACACCGCCCATCATCACGGGCGGCGCCATGACAGGCGGGCCCGATGCCGGCATCGACGTCATGCCCGACCGGCCTGACACAGGCACACCCACAGCCGACGCGGGCGTTCCGGCATTCGACCCCGGGGTGGGCATCTTGCCCGTCGGCGTCAACTTTCATCACCGCGGCGCGAACGTGTTCACCTACCACAACGACAACGCTCGCACCGGGGCCAACCTCCACGAGAGGCAGCTCACGCCGCAGCGCGTGGGTCCGACCAGGTTCGGCAAGCTCTTTTCCCAGCCCGTAGATGGGGTAATCTACGCTCAGCCGCTCTATGCCTCCAACGTGAACCTCCCCGGCCGCGGCCCCCGCAATCTGGTCTTCGTCGCCACCCAGCACGACAGCGTGTATGCCTTCGATGCCGACTCCGCCTCAGGGGACAGCGGAACGCCCCTGTGGCAGCGCAGCTTCCTTGACCCGACACGGGGGGTCACCACCGTCCCCAGCGCCGACGTCCAGAGCGGCGACATCCAGCCGGAGATCGGCATCACCGGCACCCCGGTCATCGACCCCCACGGCGGCACCCTTTACGTGGTCGCCAAGACCAAGGAGGGCGGCGGCTACCCGCAGCGCCTCCACGCCCTGGACATCCGCACCGGCCATGAGAAGTTCGGCGGCCCGGTGATGGTCAGCGCCAGCGTGCCTGGCGGCGGCAATGACGCAATCGGCGGACAGGTTCCCTTTCTGTCACTCTATCAAATCCAGCGGTCGGCGTTGCTTTTGCAGGACGACGTGGTATACGTGGCCTGGGGCTGTCACGGGGACAACCGCCCCTGTCACGGCTGGATGATCGGCTATGACGCGCACAACCTGGCGCCGGTCGCCACCGTCAACACCACACCCGATGGCAGCCTGGGCGGCGTATGGCTTGCCGGCGGCGGCCCGGCGGCGGACGGCACCGGGGTCTACTTCGTCAGCGGCAACGGCGACTTCATCCCCGGGACGGGCAACCTGGGGGACAGCTTGCTCCGGTTCAGCCCCTCGACGCGGAAGATCGTCGATTCGTTCACGCCCTTCAACCAAGCCGCGTTGAATATCCAGGACCTCGACCTGGGCTCGGGAGGGGTCCTCTTGCTCCCGGACCAGGCCGGCGGCCCGGGCCACCTGCACCTTCTGGTCAGCGCCGGCAAGGAGGGCACAGTGTACCTGGTCGACCGCGATGCGATGGGTGGCTTTCAGCCGGGCAGCGACCGCGTGGTGCAGACCCTGCAAAAGGGCATCGGGGGTTCCTTCGATACCCCGGCCTACTTCAATGGAGCGATCTACTACCAGGGCGTTGGCGACGTGCTCAAGGCGTTCAGCGTGCACGGGGGAGCGCTGTCCACGGCGCCGGTGTCCCAGGGGACACAGCGCATGGCCTTCCCTGGCGCCACCCCCAGCATCACCGCCAACGGCAGCGAGGGAGGCATCGTCTGGTTGCTGGACAACACCGGCTATATCCCCGCGGCCCCAGTGGTGCTCCATGCCTATGACGCCGCGGACCTTACCCGGGAGTTATATAACAGCGCCCAGATGGGGCCGCGGGATGCCACCGGCCTGGCGGTCAAGTTCTCCGTGCCCACCGTGGCCAATGGCAAGGTCTACGTAGGCAGCCGGACGGAGCTGACGGTCTTCGGCCTCTTGTGACCGGGGATGGGCGGGACCCTACGGCGTCACCTGGATGGCGCCCATCATGGAGGCATGAATGCCGCAGCCATAGCCGTAGGTGCCTGCGTTGGGGAAGGTCATTGTGGTGGTGGTCCCCGTCGAGGTGTCCGGCGTCGGGTTCGGCGTGCCGCCGCCCTCTGGTATCAGCGGATGGCTGGAAAATGACCCAGTCCAGGTGACCGTCTGGCCGGCCTTGATGTGCACGCACGCCGGCTGGTACTGCATCGGCGCCCCGGCCATCGGGAAGGTGATCGAGGCCCCGCTGGCGGTCTTGTCGACGTAGCTGGAGCAGCCGTTGAGCACGGTAACGCCACTGCCATCCGTCGGGGGCGTGACGCTGCCATCGGTCTTTTGGGGGGTCGTGCTGCCACATCCGGAGGACGCCGCGATGCCGATGGACAACGCCAGGACGATGAGTGCACTTTTCATGACAGGCTCCTTTAGGGGAAGCGGGTTTTTGAAACGGTGCGAACATCATGCAGCAGGACCTGCGGGGATGGTAGGAAGAAAGCCAGCGAGCTATGCCGTTCATTCCGGCTGGGCCGCTGGGTCTGGACGGCCATCGCAGTAATATCTGCCCATATTTCGTAGCAACGATTGGAGTCGCTTCCAGGAATTGGAGCATTACTGGGGCCATGACGAGGAGGATGCGGAATGATCCTTGACGAGCAGCTTCACGCTCATATTCCAGGGAACGTGGAGCGGGTCGGGTCGGGTGCGTTCGGCGGCGAGGGCGGCTCGGGCCTACTTGCTGCGCTTGAAGCTGGCGTCGTCAAAGAAGACGCTGCCGGTGGCCCATGAGGCGAGGTAGAAGTTGGCATGCGTCGCGCTCACTGGCGCCTGTGCCGAAACGCTCGTCGGGCTGAAGGACGAGGTCTGGGCGGACTGCTCGGGGCTCTCGGTGGACCCGACCAAGTTGCCGGCGCTGTCGAACCAGTCGATGAAGAGGGCGGCGGCGCCGGCCTGGATGCCCTGCAGGAGCACAAAAGCGCTGGCAGTGTAGGTCGCGCCTCTGGTCACCGAGATGCCGATCTGGGTCCCGGCTCCGTCGCTCTGTCCATCGGTGATCTGGATGCGCAGAGCGTGCGTGCCACCGTGGTGCTGGGCGTTGACGACGCTGTGTTTGATCTGGGTCCCATCCCAGGTATCGAGCAGCCACGAGGCGCTGCCCCCTTCAAAGCCGGCGTTGGCCAGAAGCTCGGGGAAGCCGCCGCCGGTGCCAGGCGTCGTGACGCTGACCGCGGTGCTCACCGCGGATTCGTGGCCGGCGCTGTCGTAGGCCGACACACCATAGCTGTAGGTCGTGCCGGCGGAGACACCGGTGTCGTCGAACTTCAGCGCGACCACGTCGGTCAGGTGGGTGCCGTTGCGGAAAACACGGTAGCCGGCGACGCCGCCCTGGCCGCTGGATGAAAGCCAGCTCAGGTGTACGTCGGTGGCCGAGGCGGCGGCGGCGGTCAGGCCCTGGGGCACGCTGGGCGGCTGTACCCCGGTGCCTCCGTCGTAGCCCAGGCCGCCCTGGGTGGCGCCGACCCATGGATTTTGCACCTTGACCAGGTACTTTTGCAAACAGTGGAACTGATCATAGAAGGTCGAGTTGTAGTCGACATCGATGTAGTCCTTGATCGAGTTGACCTCGGCGACGAAGTCCATCGCGTCGCCGCTCTGGTCCTGCACGATGGCGCCGTAGTCCTGCAGGGCCCTGGCGATGCGCTTGATGAAGGGCGAAAGGTTGCAGTCATTGGAGTCGAGGTTCAGGTTCTTCGTCAGGGCGACGACATCGCCGTAGTTCAGGCTGGCATAGGCGCCGTTGCCCCCGACGTCGTGAGCGGTGGCGGGCCAGACGGCATTGGCGAAGAGCATCGAAGGGTTCACCGCGGCCCAGATCTTGTGGCGAATCTCGACATTGTTCTTGGTCTCCCAGGACTTTATGAGCCCTCCGACGCCGGGCAGTCCGGAACCGCTGATGCCGACATTTCTGTGGAGGCCGCTGCCCTGCACGTCGATGAGGACCATACTGGAGGTGTAAGCGGTGTTGTTCCCCCGGGGCTGGAACTGCCAGATCTCGTAGGCGTAGTGGAGGTCCTTGTCGACCACGATGATGGTGCCGTCGCTGCCTGTGGGGGCGGTCATGCCCGCCGGGGCCTGGAGGGTCATCGGGTTGGGGTTGGGGTTGGTGTCAAGGACGCTGTCGTAGCCGCCCCACTGAATCGACCAGTTGGGGTCGCTGGCCCTGGCGAAGTACACCTTGATGCCATAGTCGGCGTCGCTGGGGATGGCGTCGCCGGTGGCCATGCCGGCCGCCGGCAGGGGCGCCTCGCCGCGGGTCGGCGCAAGCTTGAGGTTCCAGACGGCGTCCTTGGCGAAGGCCTGCCAGTTGTAACCCAGGTCCAGGGTCGAGGCAGACGGGCGGATGTCGACCTCGGGCACGCCCTGGCCGCATCCCAGAAGGCCGGTCAGGAAAAGGAGGCCGGAGAACACCAGGCCGGGGGCCAAGCGCCCGCTATGGGAGATCTTACATCCTAAGCCATGGTCTGTAGACCCCTGATTGACCAGTCGAGAAAAGGGGGCTATGGGGGTAGACGAGTACATGCTGTCCTCCTGGAATGAGTGCGCGATGACGATGATCCTGTGCCCTTCCCCTGGGGGCTGTAGCCATTGGCTACTAGAAGACAGTATGAAGACCAAGCAGATGATGCAAGAAGAAAATTTTCCTGTTTTATTTCGATGGATTGATTCGAGGCAGCGCACCCCTTGGCTGCTCTGGATGTGGTTTTCAAGCCCTGGTCTATCATCTGACCGCCCTTTATTCATGAGCGTGCCGAGCAACCAGGGGGCGCGTGGAATGCGAACATTCGCCGATGTTCGCCGATACTCGACAGCTAAAAATAAAAAGTGCTCGCGGGCCCTTGCGCAGATCAATTGCGTCCAGGTAAGAAGTGTCATACTTTGGTGGTCCGCTCTTTGGCGGACGTACGTCTTTTCGCGGGATAGACCCGTCGGAGTATTGGCAATTCGACACGACAACCGACCAGCCCCCACCGAGCAGTACCGCGTCAACCACCGCATCCGCATTCCTCGCATCCGGGTGATCGGCAGCGACGGTCTCCAGTTAGGTATACTGGACACCGCGGAGGCGCTTCGCATCGCCAGGGAGGAGGGCCTCGACCTGGTCGAGATCTCACCCAAGGCGGTGCCGCCCGTCTGCAAGATCATGGACTATGGCCGTTTCAAGTATGAGACGGCCAAGAAGGAGCGCGAGGAACGCGCCAAGCGCACCGTGATCGAGGTCAAGGAGATGAAGTTTCGTCCCAAGACCGACGGCCACGACTTCGATTTCAAGGTGAAGCACATTCGCGAGTTCCTCCAGGAAGGGAACAAAGCGAAGCTGATGATTCAGTTCCGCGGCCGCGAGATCGTCCACCCCGAGGTCGGCCAGGCCGTGCTGCGGCGCGTGGTCGAGGCCTGCTCCGACGTCGGCCAGGTAGAGCAGCAGCCGATGATGGAAGGCCGCCGCATGCTGATGGTGATCGGCCCGAAGTCCGGCGCGCGGCCCATGCCGACCCGTCCGCTCTCGCCCCCGGGGCCCCCCGGGCTTGCGATGTCTCCGGGGTCGATGGCAGCAGGTCCGGGCACGATCCAGCCCGCGGGCCCGCTGACCGGGCCCCCTGCGTCCTCCGCGGCGCCTGCCGTTCCGTCGGTGGCCCCAATGGCTGGTGACGCTGCTTCGGCTGCCCCGCCGACCCCGATGGTGCCGGTAGTGAGTGACGCCGCCCCGGTGCCCTCGGTGGACAAGCCCACCGCCTGAACTAGAGCGGCACCTGCTCTTCATCCGCACTCCCTGCATTGCCATACACCGGCAGCTCACCCTGCCGACCTCCCCTTCCAGGGGAGGCCCGGCGAGGCCTTGCCTCCTGTGTCAAGCCAAACCCTGGTATAATGGCTTGGTGCGCCTGGCGTCTGCTTAGCGCACCTTGCATCCAGAGGTACTCGCGTGACCCGGAACCGCCCCCTTGCTCCAGCCCTCCTTGCCATTCTGCCGCTCCTCCTTGCCGGGACTGCGGAGGCCGCAGACTCCGCCTGGCTTGACCTGTGCACCGCCTACGGCACTCCGCACGGGGGCGTCCTGCTGGCCAGGGTCCATCGAGGCGCCCCCTTGCCCCTGCCCACCCAGGGCGAGTCCACCGGCAGGCGCGTCTTTCAGACCCTGCACGCCCTGGACGCCCACGCCATCCCCGGCGCAGGGGTCGAGGTCTCCGTGGGGGGCCGCACGGTCTCCGCCCATGCAGACGGCCGCGGCTACGTCCAGGTGGCCCTGCCGCCGGGCCTCCCCGCCCCGTCCGCCCGGGTGGTCCTGCGCCTCGCCGACCCGCGCTATCAGGCCGCGCCCCTTGCCGCCGACGTCCCGGTCTTCGCCTCCGGCCCCGGCCTCGGGGTGATCTCCGACGTCGACGACACCCTTCTGGACACCGGGGTGATCCACAAGTTCGCCATGATCGAACACGCCGCCACCCGGAGTTCCTGGGAGCTTTCGGCCTTCCCCGGCGCCGCCGAGGTCCTCTCGCGGCTCGCCCGGGACCGCCCGCTGCTCTACGTCTCCGGCAGCCCGTGGGGTTTCCGCCAGCGCATCACCGACTACTTCGCCCGCACCCACTTCCCCTCGGCGCCGCTGATCCTCAAGCGTTTCTCGTCCGAGCCATGGACCGATCAGATGGCCTACAAGTGGCCCCACATCATCTCCCTGGTCGATTCCCTGCCCGATCGGCGCTGGATTCTGCTGGGCGACTCCAGCGAGCAGGACCCCGAGGTCTACTCCCGCCTTTCGCAGGCCCGCCCAGGCCAGGTGGCGGCGACCTACATCCACCTGGTGACCGCCGAGCTGCCCGAGGCGCCGCGCTTCCGCGGCATGGTGGTCTTTCGCGACTTCGCCGAGGTCGCGGCGGACGTCGCCGGGCGCAGGTTCGAGTGATGGCCCAAAGGAAAGCGGCGGACCCCGCGCTGGCGGACACCGGGCCCGACGGGCGTGACACCCTGAGAGACGGACAAAAGACCGTGCCCGCGCAGGTGGACGCCGGGTCCCCGGACACCGCCCTTTCCAACGCCAGCTTCTCGGCCCGCTACGATCGGCGCCAGCTCCTGGGACAGGGCGGCATGGGGGAGGTCCACCTGTGCCAGGACCGCCTCATCGGGCGCGACGTGGCGATGAAGGTGATCCGGGACGGGCAGGGGGAATCGGCCCTGGCCCGACAGCGCTTCGTCCGCGAGGCCCGGGTGCAGGGACAACTGGAACACCCGGCGGTGGTGCCGGTCTACGACCTGGGGGTGACGCCGACTGGAGAAGCCTACTTCACCATGAAGCGCATCCGCGGGACCAGCCTGGAGGGCATCCTGTACCGGCTGCGGCAGGGCGATGAGGAGGCCGTCCGGCGCTTTTCCCGGCGGCGGCTTTTGACCGCCTTCAGCAACGTGTGCCTGTCCATCGACTTCGCCCACCAGCACGGCGTCCTGCACCGCGACCTGAAGCCGGCCAACGTGATGCTCGGCGACTTCGGCGAGGTCTACGTCCTGGACTGGGGCCTGGCCAAGGTCTCCGGCGCCCCCGAGGTGACACCCGAGGCGACAACTGGCGTGCCGGCGGGGAGGGCGGCGACGGGAATCGACCTGCCCGAGTCCTCGTCCCACACCATCGACGGCGAGATGATGGGCACCCCGGGTTACATGGCCCCGGAGCAGGTCCGCGGCGACCTCAGCTCGGTGACCGCCCGGGCGGACGTCTACGCTCTGGGGGTGATCCTTTTCGAGATCCTGACGCTGGAGCCGCTGCACGCAGGCGACCGGGTGGCCACGGTGCTCTTCTCGACCCTGAATGGGCTGGACGCCCGAGCTTCGCTGCGGCGCTCGGATCTGGAGATCGCCCCCGAACTGGACGCCATCTGCATGAAGGCGGCATCCCTGGACCCGGCGGATCGCTACGCCTCGGCCCGGGAGATCCACGAGGCGGTGGAGCGGTTCCTTGACGGGGACCGCGACCTGATGCGGCGGCGCGAGCTGGCCAATGGGCACGCCGCCGCCGCGGCCGAGGTGGCGGAGCAGGCGTTCTCCGGCGGGGCCGGGGCCGAGGCGGCACGCACTCTGGCGATGCGCGAGGTCGGACAGGCCCTGGCGCTCTCGCCTTCGCACCCCGACGCCACCCGCACCCTGATGCGCCTTTTGACCGAGCCCCCCAGGGAGATCCCCGAGGAGGCGCGGGCCGAGATCGAGGCCTCCGCCGCACAGGCCCTGCGCTTCACCAACTTCGCTTCCGCCGTGGCCTACGGATCGTGGTTCCTCTTCGCCTTGCCGCTGGTCTTGTGGATGGGGGTGTGGAACTGGACCAGCTTCCTTCTGTGCTGGGCCTTCATCGCCGTGGCCGGGGTGCTCAACGCCGTGGGCGCCCGCCGCCCGAGCCGGACGCTGACCCTGTGCACGCTGGGCATCAACGTCCTTCTGGCCCTGGTCGCCAGCCGCATGTTCGGGCCCTTCATCTTCCTGCCCGGGGTGGTGATGCTAACCGGCCTGGGCTACGCCCTGCACAACGATCGGGGCGTCCGCATCGGGGCCCTGGTAGCGAACTGCCTATCCCTGGTGGTCCCGGCGGCGCTGGAGTGGGCCGGGGTCTTCCCCGCGTCCTACCTGTTCCAGGATGGCAGGATGATCGTCACGCCGCAAATGCACGGCCTGACCTTCCTGCCGGCCATCGTGTTTTTATGCGGCGGCAGCGTGGCCCTGGTGTTCACCTCGCTGATCTTCGTCGGGCGCATCCGCGAGGCGCTGATCCGGGCCGAGCGTCGCGTGTACCTGTACACCTGGCAACTGCGCAAGCTGGTGCCCGACGAGGTGCAAGGGGCGGCGCCTCCCCCGCCTCCGCTCCCATCGCTGCGGGTTACCCGGGGGTTGCGTCGCGGCGCCTGAACATGCCGATGCCGATCATCGTCATCACCACCTGGCCGTGCTGGTTCAAGAGGTGGTTGCGCAGCTTGACCACCCCGCGGTCGGACTTGCTGCGGGAGGGAGTGGTCTCGATGACCTCGGTGCGCAGGGTCAGGGTATCGCCGGGGCGCACCGGCAGGAGCCAGCGGAGTTCGTCGGCCCCGGGCGAGCCCATGCTGCCGGAGTCCCCCTGGGCGAGCATGCGGTCCACCAGCATGCGCATGGCCAGGGCGCTCACATGCCAGCCGCTGGCGATGAGCCCGCCGTAGATCGACTGCCGGGCCAGTTCCTCATCCAGGTGAAAGGGCTGCGGATCGAACTGCCTGGCGAACTCGACGATCTCTTCCCGGGTCACCGTGCGGCGGCCGAACTCATGCACGTCGCCGATGTGAAAGTCTTCAAAGCGGGTCATCGTGGGAGCAAAATACCATCATTCAACCCGAGAAAGAGTGAATCCAGATGAGCGACACGCAGGACATGAACGGCAAGGTATGCCTGATCACCGGCGCCACCCAGGGCATCGGCAAGGCCGCGGCGATCGAGATCGGCCGGCGCGGTCCCATACTGGTGGTGGTCGGCAGAGACGAAGGGCGACTGGCACAGGTGGTGAAGGAGATAAAGGACCAAAGCGGCAACGACAAGGTCGAGTCCCTGCTGGCGGATCTGTCTTCCCAGGCCTCGATCCGGCAATTGGCGGCCCAATTCCTGGCCCGGCACGACCGCCTGCATGTGCTGGTGAACAATGCCGGCGGGGTCTTCATGGAGCGCAAGCTCACCGTTGATGGGTTCGAGACCACGTGGGCGGTGAACCACCTGGGCTATTTTCTTCTGACGGAGCTTTTGCTGCCCGTGCTGAAAGCCAGCGCCCCCGCGCGGATCGTCAACGTCGCCTCCGGCGCACACAAGGGTGCCCGGATCAACTTCGACGACTTGCAGGGCGAGCGCGGCTTCTCCGGTTTCCGCATGTACGGCCAGTCCAAGCTGGCCAACATCCTCTTCACTTTTGAACTGTCCCGGCGACTCGCAGGGACCGGCGTCACCGCCAACTGTCTGCACCCGGGGGTGGTGTCCACCGGGTTTGGGAAGAACAACACCGGAATGCTAAAAACCCTGCTCTCCGTCTTCGGCTTCCTGCTCCTGTCTCCCGAGAAGGGCGCGCGCACCACGGTGTACCTGGCGACCTCGAAGGAAGTGGACGGAGTGACGGGCAAGTATTTTGACAAGTGCCAGCCGGTCCCCTCCAGCCCACAGTCGGTCGACCTGGAGGTGGCCCGGCGGCTGTGGGAAGTCAGCGAGGGGATGACCCGCCCGAAATGAGCGTGCCCGGGAGCGGGAAAGATCGGTCGCCGGGACCCGCGCTACGGGTTTTGGGTGAAGTCGAACGCCGGGCTCAGGTCCGCCGCCGTGGCGTCCGGCCCGCCCAGGTTGCCGAGCTGGAACCGCTTCTCGATGAACGCCAGGATCGACAGGGTGTCGTAAGGCGTGTGGTCGATGTATTTCTTCTTGGCGTAGGGCGACACAATCAAGGTCGGCACCCGCGACCCCGGGCCCCACTTGTCGCGTTTCGGCGGGGACGCGTGATCCCAGAAGCCGCCGTTTTCATCGTAGGTGATGATGATCGCCGTGTCGTTCCAGCTGGCCACGCCCTTGATCGCGCCGATCAGGTCCATCACGTGCTTCTCCCCGGTTACCACGTCCGCGTAGCCTGGGTGCTCATTGTTCGCGCCGATCGGCTTGATGAACGACACCGCCGGCAGCTTGCCCGACGAGAGGGCGGTCATGAAGTCGCCCTCGTCCTTCAGGTGGTCCGCCTTGGCTTGCGTCCCGTCCTTGTACGTGGCGAAGTAGGCGAAGGGCTGGTGATGGAACTGGAAGTTCACGTCGGCCTTCCCCGCCACTGCGTCGTTCCACCCGCCGGCGTACCAGGCCCAGCTCACTCCCTTGTCCGATAGCAGGTCGCCGATGGTCTTCAGCGTTTGCTGGGGCACCAGGCGCTCCATGGGCACGGTCGCCGGGTGCGGCGTGTTCACGGTGAATGCCGTGTTGATGGCGAAGCCCTCCGGGGACACCGCCCCGTCCTTGACCAGGTTCCCCTGTTCATCGAGCTTTGCCACGATGGCGGCCGGGGCGTTGGGGAAGGTCGGCGAGGCGGCGGCGACCAGCCAGATGTGGTTCAAGAAAGAGCCCCCGAACGCCGCGTGGAAGAAGTGATCGCACAGTGTGTAGTCCCCGGCGATCTGGGCCAGCGGCAGACCCGCCGTGTGGTAGTACCCCATTGCCAGCCCCCGGGCATCGCTGACCGCGGCGAAGCGGTCCATCTTGCCGCCGTCGATCTGCGCCTGCTCCTGGTAGAAGCGATGCACCAAGTCCGGGATCTGCTGATTTGCCGGCACGTACTTTTCGATGTTGAAAGGCGCGTTGGCCAGGTCCGTCGGGAAGCGCGGGTCCGGCACCGCGGGGGTCTTGTTCGTGTCTATCGGCTGCGGCAGCTTGTCGTAAACCTTGCCCGATGTGTCGGTCTGTTGCCCCGCGTTCTGCGCCGCCGCCAGCCCCTCCGCGCCGATGAACTCGCCATACAGGTTGTCGAAGCTGTGGTTCTCCAGATAGATGACCACGATGTGGTTCAGCCGCGTGACATCCTGGGGCGGCGACTGGGTCATGTCCGGGCTCGTGCCCATCATCGTGTCTCCACCGCAGCCCGCGGATGTGACGGAGAGCACGGGAAGTGCGGCGGCCAGGGCCAGGGCCCAGAAAGGGTGTGTACTGAGGCGTGAATCAATACCAGACATGGGTGTTCCTCCGTTTCCCCGTAAAGGTAGGCCGGTATCTTAGGCGCTTCGTCAAAGGGATGGGGCGGGAAAGCAAATTTTCTGTGGACCCGCGGGCTGAGGTAAAGTGGAGGTTCAGGAGACCTAGCCGCCCATGGCCGCCCCCCAGAGACGCTACTTCGATCGTGAGCTGAGCTGGCTCGAATTCAACCTGCGCGTGCTGGAGGAGGCGATGGACGAGTCGCATCCCCTGCTGGAGCGGGTGAAGTTCCAGGGCATCTTCCACAGCAACCTCGACGAGTTCTTCATGAACCGCGTGGCCCGCCTGAAGGAACAGGTCGAATCCGGCGTCGCCCCGCCGAACCCGGATGGCCTGACCGCCCGCGAGCAGATCGCCGTCATCCGCCGCCGCGTCACCGAGCTGTCCCAGGCCGCCCGTCGCCACCTTTATGATGAACTGCTGCGCAAGCTGACCGCCGCCGGCATCCGCCTGTACAACTGGTCCGAGCTGGACGCGATGCAGCGGGCGGTGCTTACCGGCTACTTCCACACCACCGTCTTCCCCGTGCTCACGCCCCTGGCGGTGGACCCGGGCCACCCCTTCCCGCACATCTCGAACATGAGCATCAACCTGGCGGTCAGCATCCGCGACCGCGATGGCAACGAGCGATTCGCCCGGGTGAAGATCCCGCACCTTTTGCCCCGCCTGGTCCCGGTCCCGATCAAACCCCCGCGTTCCGACACGGCGAGCGGCGGCCCCGCAACCTCGGGCACAGGCGACCCGCCCGGGGTGACCCGGCACTACGGCTTCGTGTGGCTGGAGCAGCTTGTCGCCGCTCATTTGCATTCTCTGTTCCGGGGCATGGAGGTCCTGAACAGCTACCCCTTCCGCGTGCTCCGCGACGCCGACCTGGACATCCGGCAGGACAAGGACACCGACCTTTTGGAGACCATCGAGGAAAGCCTGTCCCAACGGCGCTTCGGCATCGTGACGCAGCTCATCCTTCAGCAGGACGCCCCGCGGGACATCCAGGCGCTGCTCATCCAGAACCTGGAGATCGAGGAAGGGGACATGTATCTGGTCGAGGGCACCCTGGGGCTGGCCGACCTGATGGCGCTTTACGATCTGGACCTGCCGGACCTGAAGGACCCGCCCTTTCGCCCCAAAATCCCGCCCAGCCTGCGGGCTGGCGCCGACATCTTCGCGGCCATCCGGGCCCACGACATCATCTTGCACCATCCCTACGACAGCTTCAACCCGGTCATCGAGTTCCTCATGGCCGCCACCGCCGATCCCGCGGTCCTGGCAATCAAGCAGACCGTTTACCGGGTGGGGAAGAATTCACCCATCGTCGGGGCGCTGACCGAGGCCGGCGAAGAGGGCAAGCAGGTCGCGGTGATGGTCGAACTGAAGGCCCGCTTCGACGAGGAGAACAACATCGTCTGGGCCCGGCAGCTTGAAGATGCCGGGGTGCACGTGGTCTACGGGGACCTGAACTTGAAGACCCACTGCAAGGTCCTTCTGGTGGTCCGCAAGGAACCCGACGGCATCCGTCGCTATGTCCACATCAGCACCGGCAACTACAACGCCCGGACCGCCCGCACCTACACCGATCTGGGGCTCTTCACCTGCGACTCCCGGCTGGCCGAGGACGTCTCGGGGCTCTTCAATTTCCTTACCGGCTACAGCATCAACAGCGGGTACCACAGGCTGCTGGTCTCCCCCGGCGGCATCCGCGAGGGGCTGACCGAGCGCATCGAGCGCGAAATAGAGCACCACAAGGCGGGCCGCGGCGGCTACATCGTCATCAAGATGAATTCCCTGACCGATTTCCGGGCGGTGGACGTGCTTTACCGCGCGAGCCAGGCCGGGGTGAAGATCGACCTCATCATCCGGGCGAGCTGCATTCTGGTGCCCGGGGTCCCCGGCCTCAGCGAGAATGTCCGCGTCATCAGCGTCGTCGGCCGCTTCCTGGAACACTCGCGCATTTTTTACTTCCAGAACGGTGGCCCGGGGAGCGACAAGGAGGAGGTCTGGCTGGGCAGCCCGGACCTCATGCAGCGCAACCTCGACCGGCGGGTAGAGACCCTCTTTCCCATCGAGGACCCGCGCCTGAAAAGCTGGGTCATCCGCGACGTACTGATGCCCTACCTGCGCGACCGGTGCAAGACCCGGCTGCTGCTCCCCGACGGCACCTACCAGCGCCTGCGGCCTTCCCTGGGGCCGGAGGAGCCGTCGTTCAACGTGCAGGAATGGTTCCTGCGCCACGGCGAGGTCCCCCCACCCGGGCCGCCTGACCCCCACGGGGACGCTGGCACCCTGGTGGGGGACTGATGGGCGTCAGTAGCCCAAGGGCGAGGTCAGCCCGGTGAAGTCGCCGATCACCTTGGCGTCATAAGGGGCGTTGAGCTGGCCGTCCCCGGAGCCGGCTACTGCCAGGGTGCCCTGGCTGAAGACGATCTTGCCGGTGCTGTCGACCTCGATGACTTGATGGTTGTTCTGGTCGCTGATCAGCGTGTGCCCGTTGCGCAGGCGAACGGCGCGGGTGGGGTTGGGCTGGGCCACGCTCCCGGGACGGGCGTTGGTGACGAACTGGAAGCCCACCACCCCGCCGAAGGTGACCTCGACAATGCGGTTGGTGCCCGAGTCGGAGATGAGGGTGTTGCCCCCGGGCAGCCGGCTGGCGAAGGCCGGGCCGTTCAGGGTGGCGGTGTCGGCCGGGGCACCGTACTGCCAGGCAATGTCCCCGCCGCGCGTGACCTCGATGACGCGGTTGTTGCTCTCGTCGGCGATGAGGATGTGCCCGTTGCGCAAAAGCTCGGCGCTGTTGGGGTTGTTGAGCTGGTTCTTGCCGGCGCCGGCAACGCCCGTGGTGCCGTACTGCCACACCACATGGCCGTCGTCGTTGACCTCGATAACGCGCTGGTTGCCCTGGTCGGTAATGAGAACGTGCCCGCCGGGCAGGTAGGTGGCGGCAACCGGGGCGTTGAGCTGGTTGGCGCCGCTGCCGGTGACCCCGGCCTGGCCATATTGCCAGACGATGCCGCCGTACTCATCCACCAGCATCACGCGGTTGTCGGCGCAGCCGTCGGGGCAGCCCGGCTCGGCCCCCGCGGGCGCGCCGGTGCAGGAGATCAGCGTCAGGTCGCCGATGCGCTCGGCGTCGTTGGGGGCCACCACCGAGGCCCGTCCGGCGGTGCTGCCGCCGTCCCCGAAGTGCCAGACCACATTGTGGTGGGCATCGATCTCGATGACGCGGTTGTTGAACTGATCGGCGATCAGAATGTGGCTCCTGCGGGAGGCGGCGGTCTCGTCGGCAGAGGTAGCCTCGGGTGCGGCGAGTTCGCCGCCACAGCCGATCGGCCCGGCGGACAGCGCCACCGTGAAGAGAGCGGAAAGCAGCAAAAAGGTGCGCATAAGGTCTCCTTGGAAGAAGCTGGAAGGCGAACCGAGTACCCGGCTGCTGGAACACCAGCCAAGCCGGGACAACCATGCGAGGGGACGGGGACGGTATAATGGAACCACCCGCCTGGGCACAACACCCGGGCCTGGCAACGACCGTTTCCCACATGGAAACGACCGCCCGTGTCGGCACTCGATTCACCCGTGTCGGCACTGGATTCGCAGGCAGGCGGTCGTGCCATCGGTGTCCTGGTTGGTCAAGGGACGAATGGCCACCCCAGAGGCGCCGCCGCTACCAACCGGGCCACCTCACCACTCCCCCTGACCGTGGGCACCCTGGACGCCGCCCAGCCCCTTCCTACGGGGCCTCCGGGTGACCATCCTCGAACGCGGCCTGCTTGCGCTCGTTGAACTGCCCCACCCCCCGCATAGCGTCCTGATAGGACGATGTGTAATCGATGCTGAGGACGACGAGTCCCAGGAGGCCGCTTAGCAAAAGGGGCCAGTCTCCGCTCCACGTCAGGTCCTGTCCCCGGTCAATCGCAATGGCGCTGGGGGCGATGATCATCGCGGCCGCGCCGAGTGCAACGCCGAGGCGGGCGGCGCCGTTCTTGTACTCGCCGACGTACATCTGTGCGAGGCCCGGCACAAGAGAAAAGCCGGTCGCCTTGTCCTTGGACTTCCAGGGGACCGCCTTGGCCTCTCTGGAGAGGTGGGCCAGGGGCGAGCCGGGGTAGTCCTTCATGAGGAGGTTGAATGCCTCATCGCCCGACTTGCGGGGAAAGCCGCTGACCGCCGTGCTGCGGTAGGCCCACCCGAGGCGATACAGCGTCAGGGGCCGCAGGGCGGTCTTGGGGTGTTGAACGAGCAGCGTCTCCCAGAGGTGGACTGCGCCGTCGTAGCTCCTCAGGCGCAGATCGACCAGGTCCACGGACCCGGCCAGCGACTGGAGGGCGGGGAAATCCGTGATGGCGGCGGCGGCCAGGGCCAAGTAGCTCAAGAGCCCATGCGGCGGAAACGCGAAGCGGTATTGATAGAAGCCTTCGGCCTGCATGAAAAGCCAGCGTTCGGCCTCGGTTGGACTGTCCAGATCCACGCCATGGGCCGGGGCGGCTGCATCCGCGGCAAGGATCGGCCGTTGCGCGGCATGCTCGATCTGATAGGCGACGTCATCCGCGAACTCGGACGACAGGCCCCGTTGTCGGGCGTCACGATACGCTTGTGCAGCCAGTTCAACGGCTGAGACTGACCCGAAGTGAGGCGTCGGCGCAGAGCGGTCCGCCAAGCCGACAAGGTGGGCGGTCCTGATGATCCGCTGCTCGGCACGGAGGAAGGTAGTATCCCTGGGGCCAATGGCCAATCGGGACGAGGAACAGCCGGCAGCATAGGCGAGCAGAAGGATGCCGAAAAGAAGAGCACAGCGTCTCATGGAGGCCATGCGGGTCGTATATCACGACGGTTGACGACTGTAGTATAGGTCGGGCTCGCTTTCTCGCTGACGCGCTTTTTGCCGCCCTGGCGCAAGTGGATGTCAGAAGGACCCCCTGTGGCCTTGCTTACTCGTCGTCATCCTCCGGTTCTCCGTCATTGTCCTCGCCGCCGACGTAGCGGAAGGTCTCGCCGCGGACGTCGAGGATGCTGGGGCGGAAATTCGTCACCACCGCCCGCTGTGTCAGCGCCGGGTGGTTGGCGCGCGAGGCCCCGATCAGCCCCTGCCCATCCTTCAACGTGCGCACCTCGTCGTGGTAGCTGATGTCGTGCAGCACTCCGAAGCGCCGCTTGGCCGCGCGGAATTCGTCCTCGCTGTCGGTGCTCATGTGGATCACCACGGTGGCCTGGGGCGCCACGCCCTTGGGGATGTCGGTGGCCCGCTGCGCCGCCA
>JBBRLA010000098.1:0-17717 GCA_038231615.1 Polyangia bacterium
AGGAACTGCTCCAGGGCAATCTTGGCGATCTGATCGGAGAGGGTACGGAAAGGAGGTGTCATGGGGACCGACACAAGCGCGTCTTTGCGGTGGGGTCAAGTTTTTTGATGCTTCGAGCGTTCGGGCTTTTTTGCGGCCCCTTACCGGACGTTGGAGATCGGCGGCAAATACTGGTGCCCCAGGCGCACGTCGATGCCTGGGTGCTCGCGGACGAGTTGTTCCAGGCGCGCCAGGCTCTCGGCGTTCTTTTTCTGGTCCGCGGTGTAGCTGCCGGGCTCCACCTGGTTGCGCCAGCCCCAGGCCGTGTGGCAGGTATCCCCGGTGAAGAGTACCGGCCCGGTGGGGGTGCGGGCCAGGTAGCTGGTGCTTCCCGGCGTGTGCCCCGGCGTCCACAGCGCCCAGAACGAGCCGTCGCCGAAGACGTCGAGTACCCCCGCGAACCGGCGACTCGCGTCTGCCGAGAAGCGCCATTCGGCAATGGGCGCCTGGCCCTCCATCGCCCGGTTGGTGGTCCCGCGCACGAAGAGGTTCTGGAACGCCCGCGCCGTCGCCTCGCCTGGGCCGGCGTAGATCGGCGTCCCATGGGGCACGTCGCGCATCCCGGTAATGTGATCGATGTGCATGTGGGTCAGGAACACCCCGGAAAGCCCGGGCCGCTTCTCATCCTGCGCCGCCGCCGGGACGCCCGCTTCCCGGGCCAGGTAGTCGCCGAGCGGCAGGTGCACCACCAGCTTCGAAAAATGCATGAATCGCCGGATCAGCCTGGTCGGCGCCGCCTGCTTCGGGGCGTCGCGCAGGGCGCGTTCGACGCCGGTGTCGATGATGAAGAGGCCCCGGGTCGGGTGGCGCACCGCGTGGAAGAAGATCTGGATCGGCTCGTCGCCATCCACCAGGCCCGCGGCCTTGGCCTTCTGGCTGGACAGGTTGATTAGCCCGCCCCGCGGGACGCTCCAGTCGGCGGAGTTGATGGTCTCGACGGTCAGGGGGCCGGGCTGGTCCAGGACCGAAAGCAGGTCGGCGCTGCTCTTTTGCGCCCCCAGCGTCGCCGGCTGGACGAGGTGGGTGGTGACGCTACAGGCTGTCGTGGCCAGGGCCGCCAACCCAAGGGCCACGGCGGCCACGACGGAAAGCGGGGAACGGGGAGACACAGGGGCGCGGGTCGGATGGCTCATGTCAGGACATTGTCACACGAGAGCGCGTCGTCAGTGGCAAAATTGGCCTATCTGGCACCATGCACCCGGTAAAGGGCCGGGGGCGTTTGTCTGGTCACCGACCGGCCGGTCGCCCCGGGCTGTGCTAGACTGCGCCGCCATGCCCACTTTTCGACCGGTCGATCCCAGGCAGAATTTTCCCCAGCTTGAAGAACGAGTGCTCGCCTTCTGGAAGGCGCAGCGCATCTTCGAAAAGAGCGGCGGCGCACAGAATGGCGCACAGAATATTGGCGGGCCGGGCGCCGCACCGGACCCCCGGCCGCTCTTCGTTTTCTATGAGGGGCCGCCCACGGCCAACGGGCTGCCCGGCATCCACCACGTGCTGGCGCGGGCCTTCAAGGACGTGATTCCCCGCTACAAGACCATGCGCGGCTTCCGGGTGCCGCGGAAGGCCGGGTGGGACTGCCACGGCCTGCCGGTGGAGGTTGAAGTCGAGAAGCGCCTGGGCCTCACGGGCAAGGGGCAGATCGAGAAGCTCGGCGTGGCCGAGTTCAACCGCCAGTGCCGGGAAAGCGTCTTCCGCTACATCGCCGACTGGGACCGGATGACCGACCGCATCGGCTTCTGGCTCGACACGGAACACCCCTACCGCACCCTGGACACGCCCTACATCGAGTCGTGCTGGTCACTGCTCAAGAGCCTGTGGGACCGGGGGCTCCTGTCGCAGGACTACAAGGTCACCAAGCACTGCCCGCGCTGCGGCACCTCGCTGGCAGAGGCGGAGGCCAAGCAGGGGATGAAAGAGGACGTGGACGACCCATCGGTGACGGTGCGCCTGCGCCTGCGCCCGGGACAGCTGCTGCCGGTGGGCGGCCACAGCACCTCAGAGGTGCCGACCTCGGTGCTGATCTGGACCACCACGCCGTGGACGTTGCCGGCCAACGCCGCGGCGGCGCTGAACCGCACGGCGGAGTATGCCCTGTGCGAAGTGTCGTTGCCGGAAGTGAAAGCAGAGGGGAAGGCTGCGGGCGCCCCAGACGGGAAGGCTGTGGGCGCCGGGCCCGAGGGGGAAAGCGCCGCGGTGCAAGGACCGGCTGGGGGCCACGCGCAAGTCGAGCGTCTGATCCTTCTTTCAGCGCAGGTGCAGCATGTCCTGGGCAAGGACGCCCGGGTGCTGGGCACCGCGTCGGGCGAGGCCTTCGGGGGGCTTTTTTACGAGCCGCTCTACCCCGGGGTGGGCGCGGGGCGGGACCCGGCGGACCTGTCCGCCGCCTATCGCACCCTGGTGGACGAAACCGTGGAATTGGGCGAGGGCACAGGCATCGTTCACATCGCCCCGGCGTACGGCGACCTGGACGTGGGGCGGCGGCACGGGCTGCCGGTGCTCTTCTCGGTGGGGCTGGACGGGGTGGTGATGCCGGCGTTCCCCAAGTTCGCGGGGAAGTTTTTCAAGGATGCGGACCCGCTCATCACCCGCGACCTGAAGGAGCGGGGGCTGCTCTATCACAGCGGGCGAGTCAAGCACGCCTACCCCTTCTGCTGGCGCTGCGACTCGCCGCTGCTCTACTTCGCCAAGACGAGCTGGTACATCCGCACCACCGCGGTCAAGGACCAGATGCTGCGGGCAAATCAGGAGATCAACTGGATCCCCGACAACGTCAAAGAGGGGCGCTTCGGCGACTGGCTGAACAACAACGTGGACTGGGCCCTCTCGCGAGAGCGCTACTGGGGCACGCCGCTGCCCCTGTGGCAGTGCGACACCTGCGCCGCCCGGGAATTTATGGGCAGCATCGCGGACCTCTCGGAGCGGCTGGGTCGGGACCTGGCCGCCGACCCGGACCTGGACCTGCACCGGCCGCACATCGACGAGATGACCTTTAGCTGCCGGAGTTCCGCCTGCGCGCAGGGCCGCATGCAGCGGGTGAAGGACGTCATCGACTGCTGGTTCGACAGCGGCGCCATGCCCTTCGCGCAACACCACTACCCCTTCGAGCACAAGGCAGACTTCGACCAGCTTTTCCCCGCGGACTACATCAGCGAGGGGGTGGACCAGACGCGGGGGTGGTTTTATACGCTGCACGCGCTGGGGGTGCTGGTGAAGGGCGGCCCGGCGTACAAAAACTGCATCGTGCTGGGGCACATCCTGGACGACAAGGGCCGCAAGATGAGCAAGCGTCTGGGCAACATCGTCGACCCCTGGACGGTGCTGGACGTGGAGGGCGCCGACGCCCTGCGCTACTACCTGTACACCGCGTCACCCCCGGGGCAGCCGCGGCGTTTCTCGCAGGCGCTGGTGCGGCAATCGCTGCGTCAGTTCCTGCTGACGCTGTGGAACTGCTACAGCTTCTTCGCCACCTATGCCGAGGCGGAGTACCACAAGCTGGGCACCCAGCCGGTACCGTGGCAGGAGCGGCCGGTGATCGATCAGTGGGTGCTGGGGCGCCTGCACCGCCTGATCGCCGATACCACCGTTCGCCTGGAACGCTACGACCTGACCGCGGCGGCCCGGGGCATCGCCGACTTCGTCGACGAGCTGTCCAACTGGTACGTGCGGCGCAACCGCGACCGCTTCTGGTCCAGTCTGGACGGTGCCGGCGCGGGGACCGGGGCTCAGGCGGCGCCAACGCCAACGCCAACCGATGATGGGCAGGTGGGGTCTTTAGCGGAGGTGAACAAGCGAGCGGCGTATCAGACGCTGCACGCATGCCTGGTTGGGGTGGCGCAGCTGGCCGCGCCGTTCATCCCCTTCTTGACCGAGGAGCTGTGGCAAAACCTGGCGCGCAGCCTGGACCCGGGCGCCGCGGAAAGCGTCCACCTGTCACGCTGGCCCGAGCCGGACGCGGCGATCCTTTCCGGCACGGCGGAGCTTTTGGCGGACATGGAAGTGGTGCTGAAAGTGGTGGCCCTGGGACGGGCGGCGCGGGTCGAGCATTCGCTGAAAACGCGACAGCCGCTTTCGGCGGTGATGGTGCAGGTGCCGAGCGCGGCGGCACGGCGGAGTCTCTTGCGCTTCGACAAGGAAGTGAAGGAGGAACTGAACGTGGAGGAGGTGCGGCTGACGGAGGAGGGGACGCACCTTCTGCGTTACACGGTGCGGCCGAACCTGCCCAAATTGGGCAAGAAGTACGGCAAACGCATCAAGCAGATCCAGGACGCGCTTTTGCGGCTTTCGGAGGCGGAAAGCACGGCGCTGGCGGAGACCGCCCTGCGGGAGGAGCCGGTGACTCTGTCGACGCCCGAAGGGCCGATCGAGCTGCTTCCCGACGAGGTGTTGCTGAATTCCCAGTCCGTGGAGGGTTTCGCGGCCAAGGCCGAGGGCGGGGTGGTGGTGGCCATCGCCACCCAGGTGACCCCCGACCTGCGCGACAAGGGCATTGCCCGCGAGGTGATCCGGGCGGTGGGCGAGCTGCGCAAGAAGGCGGGCTGCAAGGTAAGCGACCGGGTCCAGGTGGGATACCACGCGACGGACGCGGTGGCCGGCGAGGCGCTGGCGAAGTACGCCGGGTTCATCGGCGGCGAGACGCTCTCGGAGTTTGGCGCGGGGCGGCTGGCAGGACCGGAAGTGCAGGAGGGCGAGGTGGACCTGGACGAGGTGAAGGTGGGGCTGACGCTTTTACGCTAAAAAGGGACCCCTGACCGCGTCGGTGAAAACCAGGTCACCGGAGCAGGCGCTGGAAACGGTCGTCATCCAGAGCAGCAGTTTCCTGACCGCGGACCTGGATGAAACGCTGCCCCGCCCAGCCGGCGATCAGGTCGTCACCGGCCGAGGCGGACGGCGCCTCTTCGCCGGTGTCGCGGCAGGGATCGCCGGCGCACTCGCCCGGCGGCGGCGCCCCCCGGGAGAGGAAGTAGAGGCGAGTGGCCGCAGAATGGCGGTGGCCCTGATCGCGGAAGGGAATGAAGTCCGGATGGAGTTCGACGAAGGCGACCATGCGCGAAAGTTCAAGGTTCTGATCGCCAAACCCGAGGTCCAGGATCTGCGACGACTTGTACTGCTCGAAGACCACCCCGCGCTGCCGCAGCGCCGCCACGGCCTCGCGTACCCGCTCGCCGGGCCAGCGTCCGCCCAGGTAGTCCTTGGGCCCTCGGGACCAGTAGGGGTCGAGCAGCGCCACCCGCCTTGGCAGCAGGGTGGCTGGCGCCCTGCCCGCATCAACCAGCTCGGACACCAGAGCCGAAAGGGCCACCGCGACCTGGTTCCCCAGGGAGTGCCCCGCCAGCCGGACCTCGCCGCGCTGCCCGGCCAGGCCAAGGAAAAAAACCGCCAGAAGGAGGACCGCCGGGACCCGGCGCAAGTCGATCATCGGGCCACTCTGCGATGGCTCGGGCCCGGCGTAAAGGGCGGACGTTTTACGTCACCGCGGGGGCCGGCGTCAGCGCCCGCGCCGTCATGCGGGTATGAGACATCGGCAAAGAGAGGCTGCTCCGGGCAATGCACAGAAGCCCGATGAGCGAGAGCGCCAGTTCAGAATTGCTTTGCAGCCGGTACCCCGCCATCCCCAAAAGCGCCAGCCCGAAGCCCCGCAGTTGCAGCGCCCCACCCAGGGCCAGCAGCGCCACTGCCGTGAACACCAGGTCCCCGGCCCCCAGGATGTACAGCCCCTGCACCCAGCGCGTCGTCGGCAGCCGCATCCCCGCCACGGATTGCAGGAGCCGCGCCGCCATCTCCCAGTCCAGAAGCACCACGGCCAGGAACGTCAGCGAACAGATCGCCGCCGCCGCCAGTCCCAGGGCCATCCCTGGCCCGCCTTTCTCTCGCTCCCCTGGCAGAAAGCAGATCGGCGAAAGGATCAGCGCCAGCACCACCGTCCCCTGCCCCAGCAGCAAAAGGGCCCCCACCCCCTCCGCCCGACGCCCCGTGGCCAGATTAAAATAGGCCTCGAAGTGCAGCAAAAGTGGCACCAGCAGCAGCAGCAATCCCACTTTCACCCGCCCCTGCCCCCGCGCGGGCAGCGCCGAGAGCATCGCCAGCAGGGCCAGGCAAATGAAGCTCACCTGCAAGAGGAACGTGGCCCGCGCCATCCCGATCCCCCAGGCGTCGATCCGACCCGGGGCAAACATCGCCAGCGCCGAGAGGGGCACCCAGAGCGACGCCACCAGTCCGAAGGCCAGGCGCCCGCCGGCCGACTCCCCCAGCATCCCCTTGCCTACCACCCAGAGCAGCGCCACCGCCAGCACCGCCAGCGAGAGCACCCCGACCAGGTTCAGCGCGAAGTCACCGGCCCCTTCCAGCCCGTGCAAAAGCCAGCGCGGCAGGACATCCGCTTCCGGCCGCAAGAGCGGGCGCAGGACGCGGTACAATAGGACCTCCAGCAGCGCGGCGGCGCAGAGGACCGAAACCAGGGAGAAGCGATGCTCCGAAAGGTCCCAAACACCTTTGGCGGAATCCTGAACAGCTTTTGATGACACCGATTCACGGTATGCGCGGTAGGAAGTTGTGCGCAAGAATGTAGACCGGTATCCTACCCCGGTGCTTCCCCGCCTTCTGCACGCCCAGGGCTGCCATCGGGGCCTTTGCGGCCTTCTCCGCATCGCCGGCTTTCTGTGCGGGGGCCTGCTGGGGGGTATCGTCGCGGCTGTCCCCGCAGCCTGGGCGCTTACCCCAACCGTCTCGCCCGGACCCGGGGGCGGCCCGCGCAAGGTGGTGGTGATCGATGCCGGGCATGGCGGCGCCAACCTCGGCGCGCAAGGGCAGGCCCTTTATGAAAAGCAGGTCACCCTGGCCGTGGCCCAGCGTCTGGGGCGCATCCTGGACGCCCAGGGCTACCGCGTGGTGATGACCCGAAAGGATGATCGCTACCTGACCCTGCGCGAGCGGGTGCGCCGGGGCAATGCCGCCTCGCCCGCGGTGTTCCTGTCGCTGCACGCCAACGCCAGCCCGGATCACAGCCAGCGCGGCGTCGAGGCCTTCGTCCTGGATCCCTCGGTGGCCGAGGTCGAGGCCCGGCGCCTTTCCCGCCGTGCCGGGGGCCCGGTGGCGGCGCTCTTGTCCGACGTCCGATCCAGCCTGCTCCTGCGCGAGTCCATGCGCCTGGGTGAGCTGGTCGAGGACAGCCTGGTGAGCCTGCGGGGCTCCGTGGACCGCGGCGTGCGCCAGGGGGACTACGACGTCCTGGCCGGGGTCAATGCCCCGGCGATCCTGGTCGAGATGGGCTTCATCGACCACGTCATCGAAGGGCCGCTGCTGGCCGAACCTGCGGTGCAGGACAACCTGGCCGCCGCCATCGCCGAGGGCATCGGGCGCTACATGGCCGAACCCGTCCAGCATTGACAGCGCCGCCGGGGTCGGGCCAAGGTGAACGGCACATGCGTGCAGACGGTCGCCTCCCCTCAGAACTTCGCAAGATCATCATCCAACCCGACTACCTGCGCTCCCCCGCCGGGAGCGCCCTCATCCGCTGCGGCGACACCTGGGTGCTCTGCACCGCCTCCGTCGAGGAAAAGGTCCCGCCGTTCCTGCGCGACGCCGGCACGGGCTGGGTCACCGCCGAGTACGGCATGCTCCCCGGCTCGACCCACACCCGCAGCAATCGCGGCAGCAGCGGACGCGGCAAGGAGATCGAGCGCCTCATCGGCCGCTCCTTGCGCGCCGCCATCGACACGGCCCGCCTGGGGCCGCGCACCATCACCATCGACTGCGACGTCCTGCAGGCCGACGGCGGCACCCGCACCGCCGCGATCACCGGCGGCTACGTCGCCCTGTGCCTGGCCGTCCGCCGCCTCCAGCAGGCCGGGTTGCTTTCGGCCGACCCCATCCGTCACCCCATCGCCGCCGTCTCGGTGGGGGTGATCGGCGGCGAGGCGCTCCTTGACCTGCCCTACGAGGAGGACGCCCGCGCCCAGGTGGACATGAACATCGTCATGGCGCAGACCCAGAAGGGCCCGGCCTTCGTCGAGGTCCAGGGCACCGGCGAGCAGGGCACCTTCGACCGCCGCGAACTCGACCGCCTGTGCGACCTGGCCGAAGGAGGCATCGCCCAGCTCTTCGCCGCCCAGAGCCAGGCCCTGTCCGAAGAAAACCCGAAGGGGGTGCGGCCCTGATGCGCCTGTGCTTCGCCACCCACAACCGCGGCAAGGTCGCCGAGCTGCGCGCCCTGCTGGACGCGGCCTTTTCCGGCGGCGGTGAGGAAGCGCCCGCCGTGCTGACTCTGGCGGACCTCGGGGTGGCGGACGACGTGGTCGAGGATGGCGCCACCTTCGCGGAGAATGCCGAGAAGAAGGCCGCAAGCGCCTACCAGCGCACGGGCCTTCTGTCCCTGGCCGACGACAGCGGCCTGCTGGTGGATGCCCTGTCCGGGGCGCCGGGGGTGCACTCGGCGCGCTACGCGGGAGAGCCGCGTTCCGACGCGCGCAACCTGACGGCGGTGTTGCAGGCGCTGAGCGAGGTCCCCGAGGGTCGGCGCACTGCCCGCTTTCACTGCACCCTGTGCCTCTGCGGGCCGGGGGGCGTGGTGCTGCGCGCCGCCGAGTGCGAGGGGCGCCTGCTGAGCGCCCCTTTGGGCGAGGGGGGTTTCGGCTATGACCCGATCTTCGTGCCGGATCTGGAGCAGGCCCCCGAGTGGAAGGGCCTTCCAGACGGCGCGGCGACCCGGTCGGGCCGGACGCTGGCGGAACTGCCGATGGCCGAAAAGAACCTGATTTCCCATCGGGCCCGGGCCCTGCGGCTGATGGTGCCGGTGATCCTCACGGCGCTAAAGGTCCGTTCGTCGACGTGAATACCGCAAGCCGCTTGAAAATCCGGCGAGGGTGGCCTAAAACAGCACAGGCTGAAGATCAACCAACCAACAATGAAAAAACGGGGCGTAGCGCAGTCCGGTAGCGCGCCTGATTTGGGAGCAGGATGTCGGAGGTTCAAATCCTCTCGCCCCGACAAAATCCCAGTCCTCGCCTGCGCTCGTAGCTCAGTAGGATAGAGCAACGGCCTTCTAAGCCGTGGGTCACAGGTTCGAGTCCTGTCGGGCGCGCCGTCGCTGTTCCAGTGGGGGCCGGCCGAACCTCAAGACTGTACGTGACCGACGGAGTGTGGGGGCCCCCATGGCCTCGCGAATGCGAGGACATGGGGAGAGGTACGCCAAAAGATGCCCGGCCAGGTGCTTCTGGTTAGCGGATGCTGTGGTTGGGGCCGCTCCCGCCGCCAATGATGGCATGCAGGAGAGCGATGAGGGTGACGGCGCAGAGGATCGCCAGCACCATCGCGTCCGCCCCGAGGACGAGACCGGCGAAAAGGAAAAGCGCCACGGGGAGGACCAGGAAGAGAATGTAGTAAAGCAACGTCATGTCCGACCCCCCTTTCATGTTGATGACCTTCATCATACGGCGCCGATCTGACAGTCTTCCCGCCCCAGTCAACAGACGAACCTCCGACGGAACATCTGGGAGGCCGAAGGGGCCGTGCCGGGGGCAAACCTGCCCCCTCATCCCGATGTCGGCTATGATGGAGCGTCCACAAAAGCCGAGGTCGCCGTGTCCCATCTCTGCGAAAGCCATGTCGCCCAGGTCGTCGTCCACGCCCGCGGCGCCCTCATCACCCGCCGCGTCGTCCCGCCCCCGGTCCTTCCCGACGGGGATGTCGACCTGATCATTCCCGGCCTGACTCCCCTGTGCGAGCCCGGCAGCGTCCGCGCTCAGATCACCGGGACCGGCCGGGCCGTGGTCTCGGTGAAGGCCGCCATCTCGGTTCCCGCCTCCCCGGCGATCGTCGGCAAGACCCTCGAGGAGGTCCGCGCCCTTACCGCCCGCATCGAGCGCCTCCGCGCCGAGCAGGCGATCCTGTCCACCCGGCACCGGGACCTCTCCGAGCTGTGCCCCGCCCTGACCCTGCGCACCACCTCCCTCCACGAGCGCCCCGACACCCGCGCCGAGGACGCCCTTTTCTCCTCGGCGCTCATCGACGACCTGCTCAAGGAACTCGACGGGCGCATCCTGGCCCTTTCGGAGGAAATCCGCGAGCGCGAGCGCGAACGAGAGGCTGCGGCCCTTGCCGAGGCACAGCAGAGCACCACCGAACGGAACCCGGGCGAGGCGCCTACCCGCTGCGTCACCGTCCGCCTGACCGGGACCGGATGCGCCGGGGAGATGCTGCTCTCCTATGTCGTCCCCGCTGCTCGCTGGTGGCCGGTCTACATGCTCCGCCTGTCCGATGGCGGCAAACGCGCCGCCTGGTGGCTGGAGGCCCTGGTGGCGCAGATTTCCGGGGAGGACTGGCGCGGAGTCCGCGTCGCCTTGTCCACCGCCGACCTGATCTACGATGCCCGCCTGCCCGAGTTGCCCTCCCTGCGCCTGTCCAAGGCGCAGCCGCCGCCCCGGCGGGGGTATCGGCCCCTGCCCCCCGGCCTCTCGCTGATGTTCGCCGGCTACGACCGGGCCTTTCCCCAGGGCACCACCGGCCCACGCCGAAACGCGCCACCGTCCTCGCCGCTGCCGCCACCGTCGCCCTCTGTCGACCTTGACGACGAGGGCGCGCAGATGGAGTGGCGTGCCGAACCCACGGCCCACGGACAGGCCCTTTCGTCCCTGGCCGACCGGCTCGACGACGAAGCCACCGGGCGATCCGAGATCGGCAGCATGAACTATGGCATGGCCGAGGGCGGGGCCCCCGACAAGCTGGCCCAGGAATATTCCAAAAAACGCTCCGGCGGGCGCAGCGGCGGGCCGCCTGGCGGAATGCCGGGTAGGATGCCGCTGCCGTCGGCGCCGCCGAGCCTGTCCAGGGCCGCTCCCCAGATGGCGCCGGCGCCGGCCCCGATGGCGGCCCGGGGCAAGGGCAGCCCCATGGTGATGGCGACGGCCTCCATGTCCCGCGCGCTGACTTTAGGCGGGGGTGGCGGCGCCCCCATGCTGGATGGCATGGCCCCCGAGGCGCCCGAGCCCGAACCCGATCTGACCCCCGGCGACGCCTGGCTGGACTTCGACGCCCTGCGCCTGGGACAGCGCGACGACCGTGCCCGCCGCGGCAAGCTGTATCTGGAGCAGGACGGGGCCTTCGCCAGGCAACGCCAGCAGGCGATCTCCGCCATCGACAGCCTGTCCCCGCCGCACCCGGTGACCGACCCCAGGGACTCCCGCGGCGTGTTCGATCACCGGTACGAGGCCGACGGGGTCGCCGACGTACCCTCCGACGGGCAGGTCCACCGCCTGATGATCGGCAGCGCCGAGACCACCCCCACCCTGCGCTTCCGCACCGTCCCCCGCGACGCCCCAGAGGTGTTCCGCGAGGTCGAGTTGCAAAACCCCTTCGACGCCCCGCTCCTGGCCGGTCCGGTGGACGTGTATTCCGAGGGGAGCCTGCTGCTCACCGCGTCGGTCAGCGGCATCGACCGGGGCGGCACCATGCAGGTCGGCATGGGCGTGGAAGAGCGGCTGCGCGTCGCCCGCAACGTCCGCGTCGAGGAGCAGAGCGCCGGCATGCTGGGCGGCTCGACGCTGGTAACCCACGCGGTCTCGCTGGAGCTAAGTTCGGCCCTCTCGGCGGCAGTGACCGTCGAGGTTCTGGAGGTGCTGCCGGTCAGCGATGACAAGTCGGTGGAGATCGAGCGCCTGCCCGGCAAGCCCGAGCCGGTCCCCTACAAGCAGGCCGAGCGGGGCGCCGCGGTGCGCGGGGGCCAGAAGTGGACCCTCTTGGTCCCCGCCGGGGGTAAAGTCTTCTTCGAGCACCGCTACCGCCTCACCATCCCCGCCAAGTACGAGATCGTCGGAGGAAACCGCCGTGAGTAGCCAGGCCTTGAACCGGGGCGCCCTTGTGCAAAGCCGCGCCGTGCGGGTCACCTTCTTCGAGGACCGCGCCGAGGTCACCCGGCGGGCCAGGATCGCCGTCGGCGCCGGCGCCTCGTTCACCGCCATCGGCGGGGTCACCGCCCTGGTCGACGATCCCAGCGTGGTGGCCCGGGTCCTTCATGACGAGAAAGGGCCCGAGAAGGACGCAGCGAAGGGGCCGGCCCGGGTGATCGCCACCCGGGTCAGTCGCAAGGAGCGCGAGATCTCCCAGGCGGGCGAGGACGAACTCCAGCGCCTTCAGACCGAGAGCCAGGCGGCACGGGTGCGCCGAAGCAGCGCCGAGGGGGCCCTGAAGCGGGCGACCAGCAGGCGGGATCGGTGCCAGGCGGCGCTTTCGGGGATCGTCGAGGCCCTAAAGCGGGTGCCCCGGGGCGGGACCGAGGGCACCGCGCGCTTCCGGGCCGCCTCATCGGCGCTGGACCGGGAGCTGTCCGCGGGGCTGGACGAGGTGTCTCGAAGGCAAGGGGAGCTGCTCCTGGCCCGTGAAGACGAAGGCCGGGTCCTTCTGCGCCTGCGGGAGGGGCAGATGTTGCACCCCCGCTACGAGACCTCCATCGAGGTGCAGGTGGACGCCCGGACCGCCGGGGAGGTGGAGATCGAGATGGTCTATCGCACCCCCTGCACCCTGTGGCGGCCGGAGCACCTGGCCCGGGCGGTGCCCGTGGCTGACGGCAGGACCCCCGATTCCGCTGCGGGAGCGTCGGCAGCGCCGGGCCATGGCGGCGCGTACGAGCTGGCCCTGACCACCTGGGCGGTGGTGTGGCAGGCCACCGGCGAGGAATGGAAGGACGTCGAATGCCGCTTCTCCACCGCGCGGCCGGCGCAGTCGGCCTCGCCGCCGCTTTTGCGGGACGATGTCCTCTCGTTGCGGCGCAAGACCGATCAGGAGAAGCGCACCGTGGTGGTCGAGGCGCGGGAGCAGAGCATCGCCCTTTCGGGTCTTTCCCGGGGCGAGCGGGCGGTCGAGGAGATGCCCGGGGTGGACGATGGGGGCGAGCCGTTGTGGTTCGCCGCACTGCGGCCGGCGACCCTGCAAAGCGATGGGTTGCCGGTGCGGGTGGAGATCGCCAGCGTGCGGCTGCCTTGCGTCGTGGACCGGGTGTGCTTCCCCGAGCGTTCGCCTGCAGCGCACCTGCGGGCCACCGCGACCCTGCTGGGGACGGCGCCGCTTCTGGCCGGGCCGGTGCGGGTGGCCCGGGGCAGCGAATTGTGCGGCCGGGGCCGGGTACACTTCGTCGGCAAAGGCGAGCCCTTCGAGCTGGGGCTGGGGGTGGACGACGGCATCCGCGTGCGGCGCCACGTCGAGGACCGCCGCGAGACCGTGCCCGTGCTGGGGACGCAGAAGCTGACCCGGACGGTGAAGCTTTACGTGAGCAACCTGGGCGGGGTGAAGAAGCGCCTCGTGGTGATCGAGCGGGTGCCGGTCAGCGAGATCCGCGAGGTGGAGGTCATCGCCCTTTCGAGCACAGGGGCCGCCCTGGACCCCCGCGACGGCATGGCCCGCTTCGAGGTAGAGGTGCCTGCGGGCGGTACCCGGGAGTTCCAGATCTCCTACCGCATCGAGGCCGCCGCCAAGGTGGCCCTGGACTGGCTCTGAGTCCGCGAAAAAATCGATTCCTGCCCCCTTGCAACTGGCCCGGCCGTGCCGACAACCCTCCCATGCACGCGCCACGCAACATGCCAGAAGAAACCCGCACCACCCTGGACCGGGCCATCCGGCTCCACCATGCCGGCCAGATTGCCCCGGCCGAGGCCCTGTATCGCCAGGTCCTGGCCCAGCACCCCACCAGCTTCGAGGCCCATACCAATCTCGGCCATGTCCTTTCCCTCCGCGGCCAGAGCGACGCGGCCCAGCAGCACTACCGCCGGGCCATCGCCATCAACCCGCGCTACCCCATCGCCCGCAACAACCTGGGCGGGCTGCTCCTGGGCCTCGGCCATCCCGACCAGGCCATCGAGCAGTTCAACGCCGCCCTGGCCCTGGATTCAGGCTCGGTGATGGCACTGAACAACCTGGGCACCGCCCTGCGCCAGCTTGGCCGGATCGACCAGGCCATCGCCCACCACCAGCGTGCTCTGGCCCTTTCGCCGGACCACGTCAGCGCCCTGAACAACCTGGCCCTGGCCCTGGTGGCCCGGGGCGATCTGGCCGATGGCATCCGCTGCTACCGCAAGGCCATCGCGGCCAAGGCGGACTACGCCGAGGCCCACTACAATCTGGCCGGGGCCCTTTCCCGCCAGGGCGAGGTGGACGAGGCCCTGTCCTGCTTCCGCACTGCCCTGGGCCTTTTACCCCGGTCGGCCCTGTTCCACACCGGCATGCTCCTGTGCATGCACTACACCGACGCCTTCACCCCAGAGGAGGTGCTGTCCGCCCACCAGAGCTTCGATCGACTGCTGGCGGCCCCGCTGGGGCCGGCGGCCGGTGTCCCGGTGGCCGGGGGCGATGCGTCTTTTCTGGGGCGCCGCCTGCGGGTGGGCTACGTCTCCGCCGACCTGCGCCGCCACTCGGTGTCGTACTTCATCGAACCCATCCTCCGGGAGCACCAGCGCCATGCCTTCGAGGTGGTGTGCTACGCCAGCGTGTCGCGTCCCGACGAGGTCACCGCCCGCCTTAGCGGCCTGTGCGATGCATGGCGCGACGTCCACAAGATGTCCGACGAAGCGCTGGCAGAGCTTGTCCGCAGCGATCGCATCGACATCCTGGTGGACCTCTGCGGCCACACCTCGGACAACCGGCTTCTGGCCTTCGCCCGTCGACCGGCGCCGATCCAGGTGACCTACCTGGGCTACCCCGGGACCACCGGGATGAGCGCCATGGACTATCGCTTCACCGATGGCTGGGCCGATCCTGAGGGGAGCACTGAGCACCTGCACACAGAGACGCTCTACCGCCTGCCCCACGGCTTTCTGTGCTACCAGCCGCCGGCCGACGCCGACGCCCCCCCGGTGGGACCGCTGCCCCTGCGGGCGGCGGGTCGGGTCACCTTCGCGTCCTTCAACAATGCTCCCAAGATGACCCCTCGGGTGGTGGGTGTGTGGGCGGCGATCCTGCGGGCGGTGCCGGAGTCGCGGCTCTTGCTGAAGACCGGCGCCTACGGGGACGCCCAGTCGCAAAAGCGCGTCGAGGAGCGCTTCGCCGCCCACGGCATCCCCAAGGAACGGCTGACGTTGCTGGGGCAGGTGGCCTCGCCCAGGGAGCACCTGGCCCATTATCATCAGGCGGACATCGCCCTGGATACGTTCCCATACAATGGCACCACCACCACCTGCGAGGCGCTGTGGATGGGGGTGCCGGTGATCTCGCTGGAGGGGGCGACCCACGTCGGCCGGGTGGGGGTCAGCCTGCTCAGCCGGGTCGGGCTGGAACACCTGATCATGCGCACGGAACAGGACTATATCGAGCAGGCGGTGCGCCTGTCTGCCGACCGCGACGGGCTGAGCTTCCTCCGGGCGGGACTGCGGCAGCGGCTGCGCGATTCGTCGCTGCTGGACCCCACGGCCCTGGTGCCGGCCATCGAGGACGCCTACCATCACATGTGGCAGATCTACAGCACCGGACAGGCCCGCTGAACAGAACCTGTGGGCGCGGACCTTAGTAAGTGGGTGACGGTCCGACCATTAAGTCCTTTTACTTGCTGGCGAGAGCGAAAAGAGACAGCTCCGGCCCTTCGATCCTCCCAGAAAGTGTGACGTCGGGTGCGCCAGCGGGTATCCTTTGCGCGACACGTGACCATGAATCCGCCCCCCATTCCAGGCTCCCTAGTCCTTGAACCGCTGACGGAGCCCCGGTCGCTCTTCGATCTGGGTCTCTGGCTCGGCAGTGCGGCCCTGGCCGCGGGGCTGGTCGGGGTCGGGGACGTGCTGCTCTCGACGGTCCGATCCGCCGACCGGGTGCCGGGAGCGGCGCTGATGTCGTCGCTGGTCGCGGCCATCGGGCTCTACGCGGTGCCAGCGCTGCTCTTCGGGCTTGTGCAGATGATGCTCTTCGGGTCGGCCCGGGAGGTCATCGACCTGGATCGGGTGGGGCCCTTCCTGCGGCAGCAACTCCGCGATCCCCGCCGCGATCTGCGACTGGCCGGCGGCGGGCTGGCGGTGTTCCTCTTGCTCGGGCTGCTTTTCGCCGCGGTGTATGTTTTCTCGCGGGGCTTCGCGGTGGAGATGGCCAACAAGCGCAACACGGCCCTGTCCACCGCGCTTTTCGCCGCTGCCGTGGTGCCCGGGGTGGCACTGTGCTACTTCCCGTGCTTCCGCGTTGGGCGTCTCTTGGCCCGCCTGCTGCCGCGCCCGCGCTCGCTCTTCGCCCTGATCCTTTTCGGGCTGCTCTTCGCGGTGGGGGTGGCCGCGGCGGTGCTCTCGGTGGACTGGCGGGTGATCTCCTTCGGGCCGTGGAAGGCGCTGGGCTTGTATCTGATCTTGCAGGGGGCGCTGGTGTGGGGCGGGGTGAGGCTCTTGCGCGGGGAGAAGCCGGGGTTTGACCGGCTTTTGCGGGTGGGCAGCGGGGTGCTTTTGGTCGGCTGCCTGTGCGCGGTGGGCTATACGTTCACCGGCTTCGGCGGGGACGCCCGGGCGCGGGCGCTGGTCGGCAGCGAGACCGCCGGGGCCAAGCTGCTCCTTGCTGGCTTTCGCCAGCTCGGCGACCGGGACCACGACGGCTACTCGGCAATCCTCGGGGGGGGCGATTGCAACGACCGGGACCCGCGCATCCACCCCGGAGCAGTGGACATCCCGGGCGACGGCATCGACCAGGACTGCGATGGGGCGGATGCCGAGAAGGAACCGGCGCCCGCCCTGGCGCTTGACGACGAGCCGCCCCCCGCCGGGGAGACCGCGCCGCCACGGGCCGTGGTGGCGATGGCGTCCGGGTCGGCCGCGCCGGGGTCCGCGGCAAACCTGGCCCCGGCGGGGACGTGGAAGGGGAACTGGCTTTTCATCACCATCGATACGCTGCGGGCGGATCGGCTGAACCCGCAGACCACGCCGCGCATGGCCGAACTGGCCGGGCGGGGGACGCTCTTCCGGTCTGTCTATGCCCAGGCACCCAACACGCCGCGCAGCTTCCCGTCCTTTCTGACCTCGCGCTTCCCCTCGCAGGTCCACTTCACCCGGCGGTCGCTGAATTTCTCCCCGGTCACCGGGAAGGACCCCACGCTCTTCACCGCGCTGCACGAGGGGGGGTACCGGACCTTGGGGATCTTTTCGCACTTTTACCTGGAGCCAAAGACCGGCCTGCAAAAGGGCTTCGACGAATGGAGCAACGAGGGGGCCAGGACGTTGCACGACTCGAATACCGACAGCGCGGCGCCGCGAATCACCGAACGAGTGGTGGCGCGGATCGCGCGCCTCGGGAAGGAGCGCAAGAGCGGGGGCAAACCGTTCGCCCTGTGGACGCATCTGTTCGAGCCGCACTCGGGCTACATGGACCACCAGGAGTTCCCGGTGCAGGGGAAGGGGACCCAGTACCTGGAGGCCCACTATGACGCGGAGGTGCAGTTCGCGGACCTGTACGTGGGGAAGATGCTGGATGCGCTGGACGCGGCGGGGCTCTCGAAGGACTCGGCGGTGGTGATCTTCGCCGATCATGGCGAGGCATTCGGGGAGCACCGGCTGGGCGGGGAGCCGCTCTATTTCCATGGGGAGACACTTTATGATGAGGTGTTGAAGGTGCCGCTGGTGATCTACGTGCCGGGGATGGCGCCCAGGGTGGTGGACGATCGGGTGATGTTGATCGACATGGCGCCGACGGTCCTTTCGCTGGCCGGGGTCAGGGCCCCGACGGAGTTCGTGGGGCGG
>JBBRLA010000099.1:0-17344 GCA_038231615.1 Polyangia bacterium
TAATCTCGCAAAAACTCCTCGAAGTCCCCGGCGCCCTCGCGGACCACTACCGGTTCCCCGGAGGTAAAGTCCAGCACTGTCGTGGGCACGATGCCCCCCGGTCCTCCATCCACCACGATCGAGAGCCGCGGGTACATCCGGGCGATCTCGTCCGGCCACTGGATGGGTTCCCCCCCAGGCGGCCCCGCGGTGGTCGAGATCACTGGCCGGCCGAACTCCCGGGCAATTGCCCGCGGGATCTCCGCGTCGGGCACTCGGATGCCCACCTGCGTTCGCTTGGCTGCGATGGTCTTGGGCACCTCCCTCGTCGCCGGCAAGATGCAGGTATAGGCCCCCGGCAGAAGACGCCGCAGGGTCCGGTACACCGTGTTCTCCAGGGTCGCGTAGCGGGCGATGTCGCTCAGGTCGACGCAGATCAGCGCCAACTGCTGCGTCTTGGGCATCCCTTTTAGCTGATAAAGCCGCTCCAGTGCCCCCTTGTTGAGCATGTCGCACCCCAGGCCGTACACCGTGTCCGTCGGATAGGCGATCAGCTCCCCGGCCTCCAGCGCGGCGGCGACCTGCCGGATCTTGCGGGGATCTGGGTGTTTGGGGTCAATCTCGAGCAGCACGGGTCCCTCGATCAAGAAATATACACGCGGGCGCAGGATTGTCACCCCAGGGCAGGCACCGCCAGAAAATTCCCCAGCAGCCGCCGTCCCTCCGGGGTGCCGATGGATTCGGGGTGAAACTGCACCCCGAAGATCGGCAGCGATCGGTGGGAGAGGGCCATGATCTCCCCCTGCGCGGTGAACGCGGTCGGGATCAGACACCCCGGCAGCGACGCGGGCGCCACCACCAGAGAATGGTACCGTGTGGCCAGAAAGGGTCGCGGCATCCCGGAGAACAGCGGGTCTTCACTGCCCTCCACCGGGTACACCGGCCACACCTGCCCATGGATCGCCCGCTCCGCCCGCACCACCTTCCCCCCAAACGCCTGCGCAATCACCTGATGCCCCAGGCACACCCCCAGAATCGGCATGCTCAGCCCGGCGCCACCGATCGGTCCCGCCCCGCCGGGTCCCGTCGCCCTGCTGACTCCCATCGCCCTGCTGCCAGATCCCCTGGTCCCGCTGACTCCCGTCGCCCGGCTGACTCCCATCGCCTTGCCAGGCGCCCTCGCCCTCTCCGCCAGCCGCCCCAGCACCTCCAGGCACACCCCCGACTGCGCCGGAGTACATGGCCCCGGCGAGAGCACCAGCCGCTCCGGGCGCAGCGCCACGATCTCCTCCACCGAAATCTCGTCGTTGCGCACCACGCTCACCTCCTGTCCCAGCTCCCCCAGGTACTGCGCCAGGTTGTAGGTAAACGAATCGTAATTGTCGATCAGCAGCAGCACGCTCAGCCGGCCAGGTCTTCCCCGATCGCCGCCCGTTGATCCGCTACAAGCACTGTTTCGGCCAGAAGCTCCGGGAAATCCGTCCCAAGCGCCAACGGCACCCGCCCCCCCGTGTGAAACCCCAGGTACTGCACCGCCGAGAGCCGCGAGTCCCCCACCTGCCGCGCATCGAACCGCGCCGGCACCCGCTCGCCCCCCTCCAGCACCGCGTAGATCCGCTCCGGCAGCCCCAACCACCGCGTCAGCTTCTCCGGCCGCCCCGCCGCCTCCGGGATCTCGATGAGCAGCGTGCAGCCGATCTCCCCGTCCCCCCCGAGCAGCTCGTTGTAGGTCTCCATCTCGTGCAGGATCTCCGCCTCCTTGACGATCTGCTCCGTGCGGAGCATCTCCTGGATCTGGTAGCGCACCGTGTCCCGGTTCTCGAAGAGAAACGTGAGATAGGGCCCCACATGCACCCGCCGCCGCTCCTTCTGCGCCATCACCTTCTTGCGCACCGCGTCCCGCTGTTCGCCGTACGTGACGTAGTCCAGGATCTCTTCCCGCACGACCGGCTTCATTTCGCCTTCTCCTTGTCTGTCTCTTTCTCTTTTTCTGGCGCCGCCCCAGGCAGCTTCTGCTCGAACCCGTCCGCCCGATAGGCCCGCGCCAGGATCGTCATCGGGTGCAGCGGCTTCTTCCCCGCGTGCTGCTGGAACTGGATCGCCGCCAGGGGGCACTCCGTCGCCCACACCTCCGCTTCCGCCTGCTTCATCCCGTCGAACGCACGCGCCCCCACCCTTTTCGATGCATCAAACCCCTCCACCGTCATCGCGAACGTCCCGTCATGCCCGCAGCACTCCTGCACCATCCTCAGCTTCACCCCCGGGATCTTCTTCAAAAGATCGCGCCCCTTGAACCCCACCGACTGCGCCCGCAGGTGGCACGGCGCGTGATACGCCACCGCCGGCCCCGGCGTGCTCTTGAAGTCCGTGTTGAAGCGCGCCTCCCCGCGAATCGACCATAAATACTCCCCCGGGTCCTGCACCGCCGCAGCCAGCTTCTTCGCCCGCTCCCGATCCGCCGGTCCCAAAAGATGCGGATACTCCCGCCGCAGCATCATCGAGCACGTCGGGTTGATCGCCAGCACCTTGGCCCCGGCCTCCACATACGGCGAGAGCACATCCAGGTTCTGCCGCGCCCGCTCCCGCAGGGAGTCCAGGTCCCCGTGCTCCCACGCCGGCATCCCGCAGCACGCCAATCCCCCGACCACCGCGCACTCCACCTGGTTCTTGTCCATCACCTCCAGCGTGTCCCGGCCGATCTGCGGCTCGTTGTTCTGGATGTAGCACGTCTGGAACAGTACCGTCTCCACCTTCGCCGACTCGCCGCCGTCTCCAGCCCCGGCACCCGGCGCCTTCCGCAGCCGCCCGGCCTTCTTCGCCCAGCGCTCAAAGGTCGTGCCGGCGAAGTCCGGCAAGAGCTTGTCCCGGTGAATCCCGATGACCTTTTCCATGAACCAGCGATGCGCCGACACCCGGTTCATCACGTTGGCCACCCCCAGGCTGGCCCGCGCCACCCTCGCCGAGGCGTCCGGGTCCCCCAGCACCGCCTCGCGCAGCGTCGTGTTTTCCCCGCGCTTCGCCCGCACCGCATCAAAACGATGCACCAGGCTGGGGAAATCCACCTGAAACGCATGACCGTCCCGCGGCGTGTATGGGCACTGCACCTCGCACAGCTTGCACTGGAAGCACTGGTCCATCACATGACCGACCTCCTCATCGCTCAGCCGGTGCACGTCCCCGTCATGCTGGTTGTCCAGCAGCGAGAAGAGGCTGGGAAACGAATCGCAGAACTTGAAGCACATCCGGCAGCCATGGCAGATTTCAAAGATCCGGGTGATCTCCTTCTTCAGCGACTGGGCGTCCCAGTAGCGATCGTCTTCGGGGTCGTAGGTCAGCCCATCGGTGGGCTGGTAGGAGATGCGGGGATACTGGCTGCTCATTTCACGTACCCATGCATGATAGAAAGGGGCCAGGGCCAAGGGATAGGGCGGCCCGCGCCCCGATGAGCCAGGCCGCCCGAAGCAGGAACGCTACGAGACGACCGAGAGCATCTTGGTGAAGCGCCCGGCGTGAGACTTCTCCGCCTTGGCCAGCGTCTCGAACCAGTCGGCGATCTCGGCAAAACCCTCGTCGCGGGCGGTCTTGGCCATGCCGGGGTACATCTCGGTGTACTCGTGGGTCTCGCCGGCGACCGATGCCTTCAAGTTGGTCTCCGTGTCACCGATCGGCAGGCCCGTCGCCGGGTCGCCTACCTGCTTCAGGTAGTCCAGGTGCCCGTGGGCGTGGCCGGTCTCGCCCTCGGCGGTCTCGCGGAAGTTCATCGCCACCTCCGGGTACCCCTCGACGTCCGCGACCTTGGCGAAGTAGAGGTAGCGGCGGTTCGCCTGCGACTCGCCGGCAAAGGCATCCTTCAGGTTGTCGTGGGTCTTGGTGCCCTTCAATTGCTTGCTCATGGGATTCCTCCGCTTGGATTTTCAATTCGAGATGTGAAAAGAGGCCGCCGCCGCCAAAACAGCAGGCGGGGAGGCGTCTCCTTTGGCTAATAACTCTCATTGGAGAATCGAAGTCAAGTCGGAATCCCGGATCACGGCATGTTATGTTCAAGCCATGTCCCCAGCCGACCAGCGGGTGGGGTTTGCCGGCTGAATCCCCCGGAGATCCTGCACTGCCGCTAAGGCAGGTCCCGCGCACGCAGGGCTAGGCCGCTGGCCACCGAGGTGAGTTCTCCGCCGCTGCACAGCCGATCTTCGCCAAAGCGCCTGGCGAAGAGGCGCTGCACCGCGGGCACCAGCGAGGTGCCGCCGGTCATGAACACCGCGTCGACCTGCTCCGCCGCCACCCCGGTACGCTCCAGCAGCCGGGCCACCGCGCCGTCGATGGCCGCCGTCTCCGCGGCAATCCAGCCCTCGAACTCCGTCCGGGTCACCTCCTGGTCGATGGCCACCGGCCCGTCGTGGAACTGAAGGCGGCTGTGGTGTTTCTGCGACAGCTCGATCTTCACCCGCTCGACCGACTGATACAGGCCATAACCCAGTTCGTGATCCAGCAGGTGCCGCAAGGCGGCGATGCGCCCGGGCTCCTCGGCGCCCCGGTGGATGTCGTCGAGCAGCTTCAGTGTATCCCGGGTACGCAGAAACGACAGGTGGTGCCAACGCGAAAGGCGGTTGTAGATCCATGGCGGCACGGGCATGCGCTTGCCCCCGGTGACATAGTGCGAACCGCGGCCCAGAAGGGGCGCCAAAAGGTGCAGGATGATCTGGCTGTCCAGGGCGTCCCCTGCCAGGGGAAGCCCTTCGGTACCCAGAACATCCTCTCGCTGCCGCCCGCGCCGCCGTACCCCGGGGCCCACGCGCATCAGGCAGAAATCGCTGGTCCCGCCGCCGAAGTCGGCGATCAGCACCAGCTCATCCTTGGTGAGGCGCCCCTCATAATGATAGGCTGCGGCCACCGGCTCGTATTCGAAGACCACCTCGGGGAACCCGCCCAGGTGCAGCGCCCGACGCAGGCGCGCGAGGGCGTAGGTCTCGTCGTCAGTGGTGGCGGCCCCCTCCCCGTCGCTCTCGCTGCCCCCGGCCCCGGCGAAGCGTACCGGACGCCCGACCACCAGCCGGGCCGGCAGTTCGCCAAGCTGCGCCTGCGCCGCGGCGCGCAGGTCGCGGACGATGAGGCCGATGAGGTCCTCCAGGGCGTAGGTGCGACCATAGATGCTGGTCGACCTGAACAGGTGGCTGGCCAGGTACGACTTGACCGACTGGAGCAGGCGTCCCTGGCCGTCCGCTTCCAGGTACTGATCGATGGCCCCCGGCCCGGTGATGGCCAGGGGGCGCCGATCCGGTCCCAGCTCGTCGGGGTCGAAATAGAGGATCGACCGGAACAGTTCGACGCTCCGTCCGGCGATAGGAAAGCTGACCAGGGTGATGCCGGACTCCCTGCTGACGGCAAGGGAGCTGTTGGTGGTCCCGAAGTCCAGACCCACGGCAAGCGGCATGGAGGTCAAATGGACTGTGCGGCGTCGGCGGTGCCGACTTCGTCGCAGGCGTCGGCCTCGGCTTCGGCCTCTCCGGATCGCTCGCGCCAGGCTTCGGTCATCGCGCCCAGGTGGCGGTGCACGGCGCCCAGCGCGGAGAACATCCCCTCCTGATGATAGGAGATGCCGTGCTTCTGGCAGAAGGCGCGCACGGTCGGTCCCATGCCTCGCAGGCGGTCGTGCTGAACGCGGGGGAACAAATGATGCTCGATCTGGTAGTTGAGGCCCCCGAAAAGGAAGTCGAGGGCCGGCGGGTTCTGCACGTTGCGGCTGGTCTCTACCTGCTGGAAAAGGAAGCTCAACTGTTCACCCTCGCCGACGATGCGCATGCCGATGTGGTTGGGCACGAAGACCGCCGCCGAGAGCACCGAGCCGATGCACGATGAGAGGATATAGGCGCAAAGAGCGGCCTTCCAGCCGAACAACCAAATGGGCACGGCCAGAAGCAGCAGGAAGTGCAGCGGGACGAAGAACCGATCCACGTTGGTGCGCTGCGGGTATACAAAGAGGGCGCGGATGGCATCGTAGCGCAGGGTGGCCCAGTACCACGGGGTGAAGGGCCAGAAGGACCACTTCTGGATGCGCAGGAAGAAGTTCCCGAGACGGGTCTGCCACGCTGCCGAGTCGGGGTAGACCGAGAGCAGCAGGTTGAACTGCATGTCGGGATCGCGGGTGGCCTCCTGGCAGCGGGCATGGTGGACGTTGTGCCGGAAGCGCCAGTGCTGGAAGCTCAGGCCACAAATAACCGAGATCCCGATCTGCCCCCAGAAATCGTTGCGCCAGCGGCGGTCGGAGAGGGCCAGATGGCCGGCGTCGTGTCCGACGAAGCCGAACTGGAGGATGCCCATGCCGGCGACGAGGACCGCGAGAACCTGGAGCGGCCCGAAGGGGAGGGCCACCGCGGCGGCGTAGCTGCCGAAGAAAAGCGGCACCCAGAGCGCGAGCTTGCGCGTCCAGAACCAGTCTGTCGGGGCGAAGAAGCCCTGGGCGCGAAGGTCCTCCTTGAGTCGGTGGAAAAGGGCACGATGGGAAGTCGAAAGGTTTGCGTTGGACGATGGGGCGACGTGCATACAGGGTCCTCGGTCGAAAGCAGCCGGCTAAGAAGGCACCGGCAGCCAGAGACCGGGTCCTTGGTTATCAGATGCAGTGAAGCTAGCACCTGATCCGCCGACGGCAAAGACTTATGGACGAGGTCCTTTTATGCCCGATGAGGTCGGACCTTTGACTGCCGCAGGATCAGCGCGACCAGCGGGAACGTCCCCGTGGTCGGGCCCCTGCAGGGGCGCGGGGCTGCTGCTCCCGGACGGGGGACGGCTGCTGTCTGGGCGGCGGCTCTTGCCTGGGCGGCGGCTGTCTGGGAGGCGGCTGTCTGGGCGGTTGCTGCTGCGGCTGCCTCGACTGAGCCTCTTGCCTGGGCGGCTGCCTCGACTGCGGCTCTTGCCTGGGCGGCTGCCTCGACTGAGCCTCTTGCCTGGGCAGGTGCTGCTGGGGCTGCCTCAACTGCGGCTCTTGCCTGGGCGGCTGCCTCAACTGTGGCTCTTGCCTGGGCGGTTGCCTCGACTGCGCCTCTTGCCTGGGCGGCTGCCTCGACTGTGGCTCTTGCCTGGGCGGTTGCCTCGACTGCGGCTCTTGCCTCGACTGCGGCTCTTGCCTCGACTGCGGCTCTTGCCTCGACTGCGGCTCTTGCCTCGACTGCGGCTCTTGCCTGGGCGGCTGCTGCCTGGACGGCTGCTGCCTGGGCGACTGCTCTTGCCTGGGCGGCTGCTCTTGCCTGGGCGGCGCTGCGCTTCGCTTCGCGCTATCGAAGCGCTGCGGGACGGGGATGAAATCCGGGGTCAGCTCCCGTCGCAGGTACACCCGCCAGATCTCCCTGGCGTCGCCCGCATGGCGCAAGAGGCTGCGGTCCAGCCGGCTGAAGAATTGGAACAGGTTGTCGAAGTCGCGCAGGAAGAACGACTCGGACTGCCGGTTGTGCGCCGCCGAGATCATCTGGGGAAAATCGATGATCGTCGGCCCCTCCGCCCCGAGCAGGACATTGTAGGGGGACAGGTCAGCGTGAATGACCTCGGAGCAGAGCATGCCGATCAATTGACGGCGCAGGTCCAGGTAGAGGTCGTTGGCCAGGGCGGGGGTCAGCGCCGCGTCGATCAGCCTGGGGGCAGCGTAGCCCTCGGCGTCGGTGACCAGGTGCATCAGCAGCACGCCCTCGTAGAACATCACCGGGACGGGCACCCGCACGCACCCCCCGGCGTGCAGCCGGAACAGGGCGTTGGCCTCCGCCGACTTCCATTCTTCCTCATCGGTTCGCTTGCCGAAGCGGCTACCGCTGGCCAGGGCGCGCTGTGTGCGGCTGTTGCGGACCTTGCGCTCCTCCTTGTAGACGGCGTTGTTTTTGAAGCTGCGGCTTTCGCGCTCCTTGTAGACCTTGGCCGCCAGGACGTCGTCACCACGGCGACAAAGATAGACGTCGGCCTCCTTGCCGCTTTGCAGACGACCCAGGATTTCGTTCACGATACCGTCGGCGAGCAGGGATTCGAGCTTTAGGGACATTGCACTCCAGCCTCGGAGTCTAGCGTAACTCGCGTTCCAGCGAAACTGCCCGCTGACGGGGCCCGATCTGCTCGCCGGTACAGGTGACATCCGAACAGTGCCAGACTTGCGGCTTTGGCGCATTTTGCTGAATCTTGTTGCACATTCCCGCTCCCGCTTGTCACCCCCCTCTGCTACCATGCCCGCCATGATGCCCGTACGCAGACCCAAGAACAAAGATCCCAAAATCGAAAAGAAGCCCGAGCGCCTCGCCAACGAGCTGCGAAAACACGAGCGGGATTTCATCCTGGATGCCCTGAAGCACCACAACGGCCACAACAGCGCCACCGCCAAGTGGCTCGGGGTCAGCCGCAGGGCCCTTTATGACAAGATGCGCGACTACGGCCTCGATGGCGAGGCGTCGGCGATGCGCACCGAGGCGGGGATCATGGGACCGCGCAAGGTAGACCTGGACTGATCGCCCCCCCATAGCCCCTCCGAACCGCCTATACTGAAGCGTGGCACGGAGGGCCCCCATGATCCAGACGTCTCCCTTTCTCCGCATCCCGCTCCAGGTCTTGCAGGGAGGGCTCGCCGCATTCGCGATCTATAATGGGGTGGGCGGACTGGCCTTCGGTGCCGGCCTGCCTGCGGAGGCCATGGCGCTGCCCGACAACATCGGCCTCGACAACCTGTTGCGTTTCATCGGCGGTGTCTGGACGGCGATCGGCCTCCTGCTCGGCTTCGGCGTCTTGCATATCGAAGCCCAGGGGCCGCTTCTGCGCGCGACCTGGGGCATCATCTTCCTGGGGGGGGTGGGACAGCTCATCGGCATCTATCGATTTGGGTATGAAGACCCCGAATTCGTCCGCTCGGCCTACATGGAGGTGCTGGCCCCCGTGGGGCTTTCGCTCTGGCAGTACCTACTTTCGCGATCGGCCCGCCTCGACGGGACCCCCCGGGCCAAGGGGACAGCGACGGCGCCCCTTTTGCGGGTGCCCTTGCAGATCCTCCTTCTTCTGTGCGGCTCGCTGGCCCTGGTGATCGGTGGCCGGCTGCTCCACGCAGGGGCCCCGCTGCCGGAGGGATCGGGCGATCAGCAGGGCAGCCTGGACCTGATCGGCACCTTGCACTTCGTCAGCGGCATCTGGCTCGGGGTCGGCGCGGTGCTCTTGGGCTGCGTATTCCGAATCGAGGGAAAGGGCCCACTCTTGCGCGCCGCCGGGCTCATCGTGTTCCTCGGGGGCATGGGCCGCCTGGTGGCCATCCTGCGCTTCGGGGCCGACGGGAACAACTTCAGGGTGATCGCCGGACTGGAGGTCTTCCTGCCCCTGGTTCTGTGCGCCTGGCAATACCTCCTCCTACAGAGGACCGATTCTTCTTCACGGGGGACCGCGGAGTTGGCCCCGCATCCTGCAGTATCAAACTCTCACTAACAGAAGCACCTGGCCGGGCAGCTTTTGGCGTACCTCCTCACTCCCTTCGGTCACGTACAGTAGTACGCTCCCTCGGTCGCTGCGGGGGTGCGCCAAAATCTGCTCCGGCCATGTGCTTCTTTCTGAGATGGCTCTTCTTTCTGAGATGATTCTTCTTCAACGTTACCCTGTATAGCCTACGACACTGGGCTGGTTCGGAACTTGCTATCGATTCTATTATGATGTTCCCAACCCGCGCATCGCAACGCTTCCTGCACGAAGAACACGGCATGTCGGGCGCTGAGAAGGCGCTGATCATCGCCTTCGGCCTGGGCATCACCCTCCTGGTCGGGGCCATGATCCAGGGCGGCAGCGACCGGGCCGCGGGGGACGCACGCACCACCCTGTCCAGCGCGATGAGCGGCAAAAGTTCCCTGGGCCAGGTGATGCAGCCGGGCAAGTTCGCCCGCGCCTCCGATGTCCAGCAGAAGACCGGCGCCGTTGCCAAGTCCAGCGCCGTTGCCAAGTCCGGCGACATGCCGGCGCCCCGCCCGGCCCCGGCTCCCGCTCCTGCTCAGGCGAGGCCCAGGCCCTACACCGGCGCCGCCCCGCCCAGCAGCGTCGGCAACTTCCGCGAACTGGCAGCCTTCGTCTTCCAGCGATACGAGACCGGCCACCCCATCGGCATCATCCAGGTCCAGGGGATGAACCGGCCGACCTACCTGATTGTCCTGTCAGGCACCGAGCGCCGGCCGGGCCAGGCCACGTGGATTCCCGAGGACATCTTTTCGGCGTTCAACTCCAGTGACCGGTTCCGCACCAACATCCTCCGGGCCATGCAGGACTATGGCATCCCCCGAGGCGCGGACATCATCGTGGCTGGGCACAGCCTGGGCGGCATGGAGGCGCAGAACCTGATCACCGACCGGCGCTTCCGCGATCGCTACAACGCCAACTCCGTGGTGACCTTCGGAGCGCCCATCACCGCCAACAACCGCCCCGGCGTCCAGTACGCCCGCTTCGCCGCCTGGGGCGATCCGGTCCCGCGCGCCTCGCCACAGGGCGTGGCCTGGGGCCTCGGCCGCACCGCCGCCTGGGGCGGACACTACATCCTCCGGGGCGTCACCTTGGGCCGCGTCGACCGCCGCCCGCGCTACGAGCAGGAAATGATCGGGCCGGTGCGCAACACCCCCAGCATCGCAGCCCACTCGATTTACGAGACCTCTCGCGACATGGAGCGATTCCCGCTCAATGGTCCGGATGGCCGGCCCCTGCGGCTGGCTCCCGGCACCTTCCGCACTTTCGCCTCGCCGAGCCGATAGCCGACCGCGATTTTTTGCTACTCCCCGAAGACCCGCAGGTAGGCCCGAGTGAGCACCGGCAAAAGCCCCGCCGTGATCTGCATCTCCGGCACCTCGGCCAGGGCCACGAAGCGCGCGTCCGCGGCATCCTCCCCCGCGGCAAGCTGCCCCGAGGGGTGGGTGGCCAGGTAGTCGAGGATCACGTAATGATGCTCGGCGTCGATGTACTCGGCCACCTCGGCCAGGTCCCCGATCCGCGCCGAAAGGCCCGTCTCGGCCAGAAGTTCCCGGGCGCAGGCCGCCTTCAGCGTCTCGCCCCCTTCGACCCTGCCGCCCGGCACGCTCCACCGCCCCTTTGACGGCTCGTGCCCTCGCTGGATGAGCAGCACCCGGCCCGAATCGTCGAAGAGGATCGCCCCCACCGCCACCTCGGGCCGCTTCATCGCCGCTTCCTCTGCTCGACACCCTTTAGATGCAGGCCCACCCCATCCGAAAGGGGCAGCACCGTGGTGAACAGGTCGGGGGCCGACAGCGCCGCCTTCAGGTAGCGTCGCACCCCCGCCGTCGCCTGGTTGCCGGGCACGCCCTCCATGGCCCTCACGGACCCCAGCAGCCCATCGGTGATGATGTAGCCTCCCGGCCGCACCCGCGCCCGCGCCAGATCCAGCGCCTCGGAGTAGCGTTCCTTGTCGATGTCGATGAAGATCAGGTCGAAGGGCCCCGGGTAGTTGGCGATGAGTTCCACCGCGTCGCCCACCTCGAAGGTCACCCGATCCTGAAGCCCCCCCTGTGCAAGCAGCAGCCGGGCGAGCTGGCTGCGCCCTGCATCGAAGTCGGTATGCACCACCCGGCCCCCATCGCCCACCGCCTGCGCCAGAAAATACGTCGAATACCCAAAGCCCGAGCCCATCTCGAAGACGTCCCGGGCAGAGATCGTCTGGGCCATCTGCCGCAGGAACCGCCCCAGGAGCGGCCCGGCAATGGGGAAGGACTGCTCCGCGGCCAGCCGCTCCATCTGCTGGAGCACCGGATCGGCGCTGGGGAATAGGGTCAGCAGGTGCTCTTCGATAGCGTGTAGCGAAGGGGATCGCTGTTCTTCGATGGCGCGCAGCGAATGAGAGCGCCGTTCATCTACGATGCGCAGATCGGCGGCGATCGGAAAGGCCACGGGCGGGGCGGTGATGGGACCCGAGACCGGGGGGTGCTCGCCGCTCGGCCTTCGGGGCACCGCCGCCCCATGGGGCGCATCGCTTCTGCGCGGGGCCCGGGATGCCCCCCCGGCGGGGCTGCCCAGGTTCCACGACGAGTTGCTCTGCGGAAACTCGGGCCGGCCCGGGTCCGGCGGAAGATCGGCCTGCGGGGTGTCTGCGGACCGGTCCAAAAGGGGCATGCGAAGCAGCGGCGTCTCCTGGCTCGGCCGCTTCCCGGGCCGACCGCGGTCATGTTCCGGCCCCGGCCCCGGCCCGATCCCAGGCCTGCCGGGCACCTCCGGGCCGCTCGCCGGTTTTCTGGGCGCTCCCACGCTCATGAGTGCGTCTCGGCCCTCCGGTCCCGCTTTCCCGGGACCTTCGCCGGAAGGCCGCTTGCCTGCCGTCGTGGCACCGCCGGCACCGGCGCTTTGGCCGGCAACTCCGCCGAGGGGCACAGGGGGGCCAGCGTGCAGGACTCGCAGCGCGGCCGGCGGGCGTCGCACACCCTGCGTCCGTGCCAGATGAGCTGATGGCCGCTCTGAATCCAGCGTTCTTGGGGCCATAGCGCCACCAGCTCGCGCTCGATCTTCTCCGGGTCGGTCATCCGGGTCATCCCCAGCCTGCCTGCCAGACGCTTGATGTGCGTATCCACCACCACCCCCGATGGTACCCCAAATGCGGTGCCGAGTACCACGTTCGCGGTCTTGCGCGCCACGCCGGGCAGCTTGAGCAGCGCCTCCATCGACGCGGGCACCTGACCGCCGTGATCGGCGACGATCTTCTGACAGGCCTCGCGGATGTGCTTGGCCTTCATGCGAAAGAAGCCGGTGGTGCGGATCAGACCTTCCAGCTCCGCCGGGTCCGCCGCGGCCATGGCGGCAACGTTGGAATAGCGGCGGAAGAGCGCCGGGGTGACCAGGTTGACCCGTTTGTCGGTACACTGCGCCGAGAGGATGACCGCCACCAGAAGCTGGTAGGGGCCATGCCAGGTCAGCTCGCACTCCGCCTGCGGGTACAGCCGCTCCAACTCGTCCAGGACCTGGGCGATGCGCGCGCGCTCCTCCGCCTTGACCCGGGTCTCCTTCCCTTTCCCGGGGTTGCCGGACGGGCCGGGCTTCCCGGGCCTGGAGGCGGTCTGCTTGGTCTGCTTGGTCTTCTGCAAGTGGCTCACCCCTACCCGATAGCGCGAGCGCCCAGGCGAGTCAACGTCCGGGCGCATTCGTGCCCTTTTATGGAGCGCCGATGCACATCTTCCTTGCGTCACGATCCGCGCCCGATTAGCTTGACCCGGGTGAAGGCCCACGCTACCGCTGCCGTCTCCATCGATCCCGCGATCCTGCCCCCGGGCCCGCGTATCCCCGCCGTCTCGCCCCACGGCCGGGTCTACCTGGCGCCACTTCACGCTGACGCCGACGACCTCGGCACCGCGCGGCCCTCCGGCCCCCTTGCGGAGCGCATCGAGCATGCTTTCCAGAAGGGGCAGGGCCACGGCGTCCTGCACCTGGGGGCCGCCGAGGTCAGCGCCGATCTGCCCCCCGACTTCGCCTACTTCCGCGATCTGGGCCGGCGCTTCGTCACCGCCCTGCGCAGCATCCCCGATGCCGAGGAAGAGCGCGACGCGCTCCACGTCCTGCCGCCGGACGACCTGGCCATGATGGCCGTCTCGGCGCCGCCACTTTTGGGGGCCGAGTACCTGAATGAGGAGGCGCTTGTGTCCCTGTGGGCCGACATGGAGCAGGCCCTCCACGCCGAGTTGCAGGAGACCCGGGAAAGCGTCGGGGCGTACCTCAAGCGGCAGGACCCGCTGTGGAACCTGGTTGGACGGGTGGGCTTCCACCTGGTCGAAAACAAGGGCAACCAGGACGCGCCCTTCGCCTTCATGGCCACCTATTCCACCCGGCTCTCGCAGGCCCGGGTCAAGCACCTGCCCCTGGGCAAGGCGCTAAAGGAATACGCCGGCAGCCAGAACCGCAATGCCCTGCTTTCGTTGCTCCTGCCGGTGCAGCGGGCGGCGGAGCACAGCCCCCTGCTCAAAGACCTGCTCGACTCGCGAGAGGTGTTCGAGGCGCAGGAATGGACCCCAAAAGAGGCCTACCGATTCCTCAAGGACGTACAGGTCTTCGAGGAGGCCGGGGTGATCGTGCGGGTGCCCGATTTCTGGCGGGCGCGGCGCTCCTCGCGGCCCCAGGTCAGCATCACCGTGGGGAAGAAGGATCTTCCCAGCCTGGGGATGCAGGCCCTGCTGGATTTCTCCGTCGCCGTGACCCTCGATGGCGAGACGCTGAGCGAGGCCGAAGTTCGGCACATCCTCGAGGGCGCCGATGGACTGGTCCTTCTGAAGGGGCGCTGGGTCGAGGTCGACCGGGACCGGCTGAAGGAGGCCCTCTCGTCGTGGAAGGCGGCCCACAAGGCGGCGGCCCGCGAAGGCATTTCTTTCGTCGACGCCATGCGCCTGCTCGCCGGGGCGCAGGGGGCGATGTCGGGAGGCGGGTCGGGAAGCGCCATCGATCAGGCTGCCGGGCGGGCGGATCCGGAGTGGTCCCAGGTGGTGGCCGGCCCCTTTCTCAAGGAGGTCCTGGACAAGCTCCGCGGGCCCGAGGGGCTTTCCGGCGCCGATCCGGGACCCGGCCTTCTGGCGACGCTGCGCCCCTATCAGAAGGTGGGCGTCCGCTGGCTCGCTTTCCTGACCCAACTGGGCCTGGGCGCCTGCCTGGCGGACGACATGGGTTTGGGCAAGACCCTGCAGGTGCTGGCGCTGCTGCTGCTGATCCAGAAGGAGCAGGGCGACCGGCTGCCCTCGCTGCTGGTGGCCCCGACCTCGCTCCTGTCCAACTGGCAGGGCGAGATCGAGCGCTTCACCCCGGGCCTGTCCACCCTCATCGCCCACCCATCGGTGCTGCCCAGCGCCGAGGTCGCGCGCCTGACCCCGGCGGACCTGGCCCGGGTCGACCTGGTCCTGACCAGCTACGGATCGGTACATCGCTTCCCGATCTTCGCGCAGGCCGGTTTTCGCCTGGTGATTCTCGACGAGGCCCAGGCGATCAAGAACCCGGCGGCCCGGCAGACCCGCGCGGTGAAAGCGATTCTGGGTCGCGCCCGCATCGCCCTCACCGGCACCCCGGTCGAGAACCGCCTTTCGGACCTGTGGTCGATCTTCGACTTCCTGTGCCCGGGGCTGCTCGGCTCGACCCAGGTCTTCGGCCGGTTCGCCAAACGCCTGTCCCAGGGGGACCGTCCGAACTACGGCCCGCTGCGGGAGCTCATCCGCCCGTACATCCTGCGGCGCCTCAAGAGCGACCGGCGCATCATCGCCGACCTGCCCGACAAGACCGAGCTTTATGCTTACTGCTCGTTGGGCAAGAAGCAGGCGGCGCTGTACCGGCAGGCGGTGGACGATCTGACAAGGCAAATCCAGGCCGTGGACGGCATCCAGCGGCGGGGCCTGATCCTCTCGTTCCTTTTGCGCTTCAAGCAGCTTTGCAATCATCCGTCCCAGTGGTTGGGGGATGGGGGCTACGACCCCGAGGAGAGCGGCAAGTTCATCCGCCTGCGCGAGCTGTGCGAGGCCATCGCCAGCAGGCAGGAGAAGGCCCTGGTGTTCACTCAGTTCCGGGAGATGACCGGGCCGCTTTGCGATTACCTGACCCAGGTATTCGGGCGCCCGGGGCTGGTGCTGCACGGTGCCACCCAGGTCAAGCAGCGGCACAAGCTGGTGGAATCTTTTCAAAGCGAGAGCGGCCCGCCCTTCTTCGTGCTCTCGCTAAAGGCCGGCGGGACGGGGCTGAACCTGACCGCCGCGTCCCACGTGATCCATTTCGACCGCTGGTGGAACCCGGCGGTGGAGGGGCAGGCCAGCGACCGCGCCTACCGCATCGGACAGAAGCGCAACGTGCTGGTTCACAAGTTCGTCTGCCGCGGCACGGTGGAAGAGAAGATTGACGCGCTCATCGTCGCCAAGCAGGGGATGGCAAAGGACTTGGTCGATGCGGACGGGGGAGACGGGGGGGCCCTTTTGACCGAGATGAACGACGAAGATTTGCTCCGCCTGGTTTCTCTTGATATCAAGAGTGCAGTCGGCGAAAGCGGAAGTGGAGAAGCCTGATGGGTTACGGCCATGGATACGGATACGGCAGCTTCGCGCCTTATGTCCCGGTGGCAGAGCGGCGGCGCAAGGCACAGAAAGCAATCGAAAAGCTGAACAAGGGGGGAAAGCAGGTCTCCCCGGTACACATCGAGGGGCGCAAGATCGCCACCACCTTCTGGGGCAAGGCGTGGTGCGACAACCTGGAGGCGTACAGCGACTACTCGAACCGGCTGCCTCGCGGGCGGACCTACGTCCGCAACGGATCGGTGATGGACCTGCAGATCACCGCCGGCAAGGTCACTGCCCTGGTCAGCGGATCGTCGGTCTACAAGGTCGAGATCAAGATTGCGCAGGTGGACGCGGGCCACTGGCAGGGGGTGGTCACCCGGTGTGCCGGACAAATCGACTCGCTGGTGGAGCTTCTGCAAGGCAAATTTTCCCGTGGGGTCATGGAGATCATCACCTCCAAGGACAAGGGGCTTTTTCCGGCGCCGGTGCAGATCCGCCTCTCATGCTCGTGCCCCGACTCGGCCACCATGTGCAAGCACGTGGCCGCGACCCTTTACGGGGTCGGCGCGCGGCTGGACCATCGCCCGGAGCTGATGTTTCTCTTGCGCGGCGTGGACCATATGGAGCTGCTCACGCAGGCAGGCAAAGGGCTGGCCTTGCCGCAAACGCGCAAAGGCAAAGGCCTGGTGAACGCCGACCTGGGGGCCCTCTTCGGGATTGATCTGGAAGAGGATGATGAGGCGAAGCCGGCGCCGGCGGTAGCGGCCAAGCCGGCGGTGGCGGCCAGGCCGGCGGTAGCGGCCAGGCCGGCAGTAGCGGCGAAGCCGGCAGTAGCGGCGAAGCCGGCGGTGGCGGCTAGGCCGGCGGTGGCGGCCAGGCCGGCGGTAGCGGCCAGGCCGGCGGTAGCGGCCAAACCCGCGCAGGCGGCCAGGCCGGCGGCGACGAATCTGGCTCAGGCTCGCTGGACCCGGCAAGATCTGCTGGCGGAGGGCGTGCCCGCATCGCTCATCGTGTCCTGGCTGCGATCCGGCCTGCTGGAGCCGACCTCCCAAAGGGCATGCTACATCGCCACGACCGAGGGCAGAAAGCGCATCGCGGCGTTGACGGCGGGCGGGCCCTAGAGCGGTGATCATTCGGGTTGATAGAAATAACTGCCGTGGGTGAACCGCCTCTTCCCCAGCAAGACGGGACGTAGCCGTGGGCGCCTTGATCGGGTCGCCGCAGTGGCAAGGCCACCCTGGACGTGCTACCAGATAGAACATGCCCCGACCGCTCTTCGCCGACCCCAAGACCGACGTCATCTTCAAGAAGATTTTCGGCCAGAAGGCCCACCAGAACCTGCTGATCGACCTGCTCAATGCCCTGTTGGA
>JBBRLA010000100.1:0-17296 GCA_038231615.1 Polyangia bacterium
CGGCGCTTCGCGATCGAAGGACCGCGGCGCCTGCGGCGCTTCGCGATCGAAGGACCGCGGCGCCTGCGGCGCTTCGCGATCGAAGGACCGCGGCGCCTGCGGCGCTTCGCGATCGAAGAACCGCGGCGCCTGCGGCGCTTCGCGATCGAAGGTCAGGTCCCCGGGCGGCGAGCGGTGCAGGCTGATGCGGTAGCGCACGCCCGTCGCGCCGGCCTTCTCCAAAGCGGAGAAGCGGAAGATCAGGGTCCGCGGCTGCCCCGGCACCAGGCGATCGTCCTCAACCTGCCGGCGGCGCACCTGTAGCGCCCCGCGCCCGTCCTCTTCCACCCGGCTCAGGAACCTCCGCTTCAGTTGCTGCCGCTGTACACCGGCCAGGGGCAGCTCCTTGCCGACGGCGTCCACAAGCGTCGCCTCGATCTCCAGGCTGCGGTACAGGTCCCCCGTGGGCACCGCGTGGCCCACCTCGCGAGCAGAGAGCGTCAGCGACAGGGATGCCCCGTCCCCCTCGTTCTTCAGCACGGGCTTTATTTGGATGGCCTGGCGCAGCACGTCGGGATCGTATCCGCCCTGAAATCGGTGGCCACGGCGGCGGCGTCCGTCCTTGCCCTCTTGCCAGCCCATGTGGCAGTCCTGGCACGTCTTTTCCGTCTGCCCGGCTTCGGACACCCGGCGCCACTCGGCCAGGGTGTCCTGCATCGGCTCATCGGTGGCGCGCAGCTGGCCCCGGTGGCCGCGCTCGGGGAAGCTGAACTGGTGGCAGCCGCCGCAGAACTCCGAGGTGGACAGAGCACTGGCCCGGGTCACCGGGTGCGGCGCCCGCCCGCTCACCGAGGCCGAGAGGATGCTTCCCTGGCGCACGTGGCACGCGGCGCAGGTCACCCCCTCGTCTCGCAGGGTCACCACGCTGGCGGTCGGGCGCCGGTTCGCGGTCAACGGTTGGTGGCAGTTTCTGCATTCGGCCATCGGCTCGACCCGGTACGCCGACTGAAAGAGGGGCTGCGTCCAGCTTTTCCGGTGCAGCGACTGGCTCCACTCCTTGGCCTCCGCCGCATGGCACACCTCGCACTCGCTGGCGGAAGGGGACGACATGTCGGGCGCCAGGCGCCCGAGGTGCAGCGGTGCGGCGCCCTTGTTGAAGAGCCGCTCCGGCGTCCATGGATCGCCGCCCGCCCGCGCCGGCCCGGGGGTCGAAAGGATCAGGAGGCAGACGATAGCAGGGCAGCGCCACATCGTCAGGTCAAACGCCCGGCGCGCGGTAAAGATCTACTTCACCGGCACTTTCGCCCGCTTTTGGGGGCGCTTTTGGCGCACAACTCGCGGATCGGGGCTGCGTTCATCCCTTCGTATTATACGATGGTCGCGCTACCCTGGCACGGTGAAGCACACGGTGGTCCACGAGGAAGAGATGGAGACGGTCCATCGAGCGGCGGCGATTGCACTGGCCAGCTACCAGGAGCGCTTTCCCGGGTACCAGCCCGTCGTGGTCTGGACCGGGCCCGAGCACGGCGAGATCAGCTTTCACATCAAGGGCATGACGATACACGCGATCGTCGATCTGCGCCCCCGGGCCATCCAGGTAAGCATGGAGGTTCCCCTGATCTTTCGCATGTTCCGCGAGCGCGCGATCTGGAGGGTGGAGGCGGAGATCAAGAAGTGGCTGCTGAAGGCCCGGGAGGAGCCGGGGTAGGGGTCAGAAGGGCGTCGGCATCTCCTTGGCGGGGCGGGTGGGCCGCTTGACCGCCTTGGGTCGCTCCCGGCGCCCGCGGTCCGGGGCGGGGTGGGGCGGCGGCAGCGTCAAGGCGCTCTTGTCGGCGGCGGCTTCCGGCGGCGGCGTCGGATCGGCGGGGTCCCTGGCGACGCCAGGCTGCGAGTGGGCCCGCTGCGTCTCGGCGGTGCCCATGTCCCTGGCCGGGTCCCGGTGCAGCACGCCGCGGATCGCCACGCCGATGATCGCGCATGCGAGGGCCCCGCAAAGGAGACCCGGGATCAGATAGCGGGCGCGCGTCGTCGTCGTCGTCACGGCGGCGTACGCGGGACTGCCGTGCGCGGGCCCAGGTCGGGGTGGCGGATGGTCACGGTGGGGCGAGAGGCGAGTCTCCTCCCCCTCGAACATCGGCAGGACCACCGCCACATGCGGGGCCGAGGGCCGTCTGACGGGGGCCGGCGCCACTGCGCTTTCCTGCAATGGCCGGGGCCCATGGGCGCGGGTGGCCTGATCGCTGTCGTACTGGGAAAGGGATGCCAGGGCCCCGGACGGGACGATGCGATCCAGGCTGACCCGGGCCGGGTTGGGGCTGACCTCGCGCAAGGCCGCGTCCATCTCAGTGGCGCTCTGGTAGCGCGCCGCCGGGTCCTTGGTCAGCGCCCGCATCACCACCGCTTCCAGGGCAGGCGGCACCCGAACGAAGCGCGAGGGCAGCTCGGGGGGTTCGGTGAGGTGCTTGCTGAGCATTAGGATCGGCGTGGGTGCCTCGAAGGGGAAGCGCCCGGTCAGAGCCTCGTAGAGCATCAGCCCCACCGCGTAAAGGTCGGCCCGGTGGTCCACGTACTTGCCGCCGCGGCTCTGTTCCGGGGCCATATAGCGCGGCGTGCCCAGGGCGATGCCCGTCTGGGTCATGCCGTTCTCGGAGTCGAGGTCCTTGGCCAAGCCGAAGTCGAGGATCTTGACTGTCTTCTGTCCCTGGCTGCCCGAGGTGACGTAGATGTTGTCCGGCTTGAGGTCCCGGTGTACGACCCCGTGCTCATGGGCGGCCTGCAAGGCGCCGAGGATCTGGCCGAAGAGGTCGAGCACCTCGGGGAACGAAAAAGACTCGCGGGAAAGGCGTGCCGTCATCGACTCCCCCGAGAGGAGTTCCATGATCAGGTAGTGACGCCCGTCGGGGAGCTGGCCGAAGGAGAAGATATCCACCAGCCCGGGGTGGCCGATGCGGTTAACCAGCTGGGCCTCCCGCAGGAAGCGCGCCCCGGCCTCCAGGTTCTCGGCCACGTGGGCGCTGAGCACCTTGATGGCCACCTGCTTGCCGATCTGGGGCTGGACGCCGCGGTAGACCGTGCCCATGCCCCCCTGTCCCAGGAAGGCGACGACCTCGTACTCGCCAACCCGCGTCCCTGGCTGGAGCTCTGATGAATGGGATGCGCTTGGCACGGCCATTCATAGTAGCCTGGATGACTGATTTTTGGGAGGGCCTTGCGGGAACAGGCGAAAAAAAGGCGGGAGACGCAGCGGTCGCTCACAGAAGGCGACGGCGATGGCAACTAAGGGGACTTGTTGATCACCTGCACGTCGCCCTGGTATGCGCTGGCGCCGTCATTCACCCAGTAGACGTTGTTGGCGTCGAGGGCGAGCTGGTTGGGGTGACCCTCGTTCGACGAGCGGACATCTCCGGTTCCACCGGCCTTGGGGTAGCGGACCAAAAGACCTGGCAGGACCTCGCCCACATAATAGGAAGAGGCATCCACGGCAATGGCGTTGGGTCGGGACATGTGCCGCAGCACCGTTGCCGGGCCGCCGCCGAGGGGGACGCTTAGCACCAGGCCGTCCCCGGCGTTGACCCAGTAGACGCTGGTGGCGTCCACCGCCAGGCTGGACGGCTCCGCCTGGTTCATCGCCAGCGTCAGCGCCAGCGCCGACGGGCCGCCGTCGATGGGCAACTCCATCACCGCGCCGGTGTGGCCGCCGCGGGCGCCGCTGGACAGCCAGTAGAGGTGGGTCGTGGAAAGGGCCAACACCATCGGGCGGTCCCCGGTCTGGGCCAGCACCACCGCGTCGCTGCCGTCGAGGTTGGCGCGGTTGACGGTGTGCAGGTCGGCGTCGGTCCAAAAGACATGCTGGTCGTTGACCGCCAGATCGATGGGGAAGCTCCCCGGGACGATGCGGGTCGGCGCACCCCCGGAAAGCGGGGCCTTCATGATGCCCGCGTCGCCCACGCCGGGTCCGCTGCCCCCGTCGGTCCAGTAGGCGTATCCGCTGGTGAGGGCGATGTGCTTGGGGTCGGCCTGCCCGCTGGCGAACACCTCGGGGGCCCCGCCGTCGAGCGCCGCCCGCATGACCACCCCGCCGGCCGCCTGCTGGGTGGCGACGCCGCCGCTGGTCCAGTAGGTGTGGGTGGCGTTCACCGCCAGGCCCTTGGGGAAGTCGAGCTGTCCCGCCACGGGGGTCGAGATCTGTTTCACCGCGACGAAGGTGGACAGGCTCTGGGTGTCGGTGCTCACCTGCCCTGGGGCGGCAACCCTGCCGACAATGGTGCCCCCGCCGGATACGCGGGTCACGAACACCCGCTCGGTGGCGTCCGAGGGGAGGTTCGCGCTGGGCCGATAGGGCAGGGTGATCTGCACCGGCTTCTGGAAGGACAGGCCCGCCGGCTCGAAGCGGAAGGCGGGGCCCAGGGCGCCCGCGGGCGTTTCGCCGCTTCGTTCGATGGTGATGGCGACCCCGGTTAAAAGAGCCCCCTTTGGCACCGTGATGCTGACCCCGTCGGGGGTGTTCACGGTGCCCCCTTCCGGCCCGATGCTGCCGGACGGGCCGGTGCCATCCTGCTGACACGCGGTCACTCCAAGAGAAGCAGAGACAAAAAGACCCAGAAAACGACTGCTAGCGATTCTCATACTGCGCACTCCAATAAAATGACCGGCTCGTCCCGGGAATCAGAATGACCGACGCGCCGGAGGAAGTGAAGCCATGATCCTCCCAGGGCGATGTCTGGTCAAATTTTTCCACTTGGTCATCGGTTTGGCCAGTGAGCGCGAGAAATGAATCAGGGAGAGGGCACGCCGAGCACAAGCTCGCGCAGCGCCGGCAGCGCCCGCAGGCGAGCGACCGCCTCCTCGCCCAGCACGGCGCCGCTCAGATCGAGCGACTCCAGGTGATGCAGGGAAACCAGGTGCGCCACCCCCTGGTCCGTGAGGTTCCCGGCGCCGCTCAGGTCCAGGTGGCGCAGCGTCCCCATCCCCGCGAGCGCCAGCAGGTCCCCCTGGCCCAAAAGAACCTCCCGCAGGCGCAGGCTGCGCAGGGAGGTCAGCGGCAATAGTTCCTGAAGGGCCGGCCCTTCCCACAGGTTGCCCCGCAACTGGTCCCAGCGAGTCTGCCGGGGAGCGTGCAGCCCGCTCAGGTCCAGGTAGGCCAGCGCCCATTGTTGGGCCAGATGGGCCAGCTCGCCCCTTTCCGCCTCCAGCCCTTGGAAGATCAGGGTCTGCAAGAGGGACGGATCGCGGAACAACGACAGACCCCTGGGCGACGCCGCCGTGCCGCTCAGGTCCAACCAGCCAAACCCCGGCACCGCCAACGCAAGCTGGAACAGACCGGTATTGCTGACCTGACCCCGCCCACGGAGGGACAGTCCCGGGATCGCCAGCCGCTGCGCCTCCGCCCCCAGCCACTGCAGGCTCGCGTCTGTGACCCCGCTGTAAAGGGGCTCGACATACCAGCTTGCCCGCGCGGGGATAAACACCCCCTGGCCGGTGGCCGGGGTTTCCCCCAGTTCACGTCCCTTCGCCCCCTGCCCCGCCGAAGGCTCCCAGCAAAGGACGCGCAACTCCATCTCGGAATTCAGCCAGCGCTCTGGAGAGAGGGTCGCCTGCACGGGGGCCATGACGTCGATGCTACCACGGACCTCATCGGGCTGGCCCATGGGCCGGCGCACCGCGAGACAAACGTGCTATCCTGTTCCTCTTGAGCAGAGCGCTCCACGAAAGGCGTGCCCGCAACCCACCATGCGCGTGACGTTTCACGGAGTCCGAGGTTCCATCGCCGCCCCCGGCTTCTCCACCAGCCGCTACGGGGGCAACACGGTCTGCGTGGAAGTCCTGCTCTCCGACGGCTCGCTGCTGATCCTCGACGCCGGCACCGGGCTGCGCGGCCTCGGTCGCATCCTCACGCAGCCCGAGGCCCCCGCGGGCCTTGCCGGCAGCGAAATCCACTTCCTCATCACCCACGTACACTGGGACCACATCCTGGGCCTGCCCTTCTTCGAGCCCCTGTGGCAACGGGACAGCCGCATCGTGCTTCACGGCCTTTCGCCCCGGGCTGGCCGGCTCCTTTCGCCCGAGTCGCTCTTCCGCGAAGCGCTCTTCGACGGGGTACACTTCCCGGTGTCGGCCGACGAAGTGCCGGCCCAGGTCACCGTGCCGCCCTTCTCCGGCGAGACCCTGCGCATCGGACCGGCGGTGGTGCGCCGGGTGGCCCTGAACCACCCAGGCGAGTGCGACGGTTTCCGCATCGACGACGATGGCGACGGCACCAGCCTGTGCTATCTGACGGACAACGAGCTGTACCCGCCGGTCTCCCCGCGCACCAGCGCCGCCGCGCTGGCCCGGTTCGCCGTCGGCGCGGACCTGATCATCCACGATGCCCAGTACCTGCCTGAGGAGATCGATCGTCGGCGTGGCTGGGGCCACTCGTCGGTGAGCGAAGTGCTGACGCTGGGGCTCGACGCCGGGGCGCGGCGCCTGGCGCTGTTCCACCACGACCCTGACCGCGATGACGACGCACTGGACCGCATTGGCGAACGGGCCCGCGCCTTCATGGCTGACGCCGCGCCGGCCACCGAGGTCATCGTCGCGCGGGAGGGCCTCTCGCTGGATCTGGCCCAGCCTGACTGACGTCTTGAGGCGTTGAAAAGCGTTATATTGTCATGTATGCTCATTCGATGTCGCGCAGGAAGGTCTCGACGACAATCTACATCACCCCGGAGCAGAACGAGCAGCTCAGGCTCTTGCATGACAAGACCAAGGTCCCCATTGCCGAGTACATCCGCCAGGGCATCGACATCATTCTGGAACGCCACAAGATGACCATCCCCGGCCAGCAGCAGTCCCTTTTCGACGACCCGCGCCCAACCCCGCCGCGCTCTTTCGATGACCCCTCAAAAAAACCCTAGCGCCCCAACCCATTTGCCCCATGACCCCTCTTTAGGAAGAATCACCCGGCCGGAGCAGATTTGGGTGATTCTGTGTATACTTCCTCGCACTGCCGATCCCCGGCCTCTAAATAGAGTCACGTTGATAAAGAGTCATTTTAGGAAGAAGCACATGGCCGGAGCAGATTTTGGCGCACCCCCGCAGCGACCGAGGGAGCGTACTACTGTACGTGACCGAGGAAGCGAGGAGGTACGCCAAAATCTGCCCGGTCCAGGTGCTTCTGTTTAGGTATCGCTTCATGTCCGCTGACCCCAGCCTGATTCGCAACTTCTCCATCATCGCCCACATCGATCATGGCAAGTCCACTCTCGCCGACCGGCTGCTCGAAGCCACCGGCGCCATCACCGACCGCGAGAAGCAGGACCAGTTCCTCGACAAGATGGAACTGGAACGCGAACGCGGCATCACAATTAAAGCCCAGTCCGTCCGGCTGAGCTACACAGCCAACGATGGCAAAACCTACGAACTGAACCTCATCGACACCCCGGGACACGTCGATTTCCACTACGAAGTCAGCCGCTCCCTCTCGGCGTGTGAGGGAGCGCTGCTGGTGGTCGACGCGGCGCAGGGGGTGCAAGCGCAGACCCTGGCCAACGTCTACCTGGCTCTGGACGGCAACCTGGAGATCGTCCCGGTGCTGAACAAGATCGACCTGCCGTCCGCCGACCCCGAGCGGATCAAGCGGCAGATCGAAGACATCATCGGCCTGGACGCCTCGGGGGCGATCCTGGCCAGCGCCAAGGACGGGCGGGGCATCCCGGAGATCCTGGAGGCCATCGTCAAGCACATCCCGCCGCCCAGCAATGCCAAGGGGCCGCTGAAGGCGCTTATCTTCGACAGCTGGTATGACACCTACCGCGGGGTGGTCATGCTGGTCCGGGTCAAGCAGGGGGCCCTGCGTCCCGGGCAGAAGATCCTGCTCATGGCCATGAACAAGACCTACGAGGTGGTGGCGCTGGGCGCGTTCACTCCACACCCGGTCGAGCTGCCCGAGCTGGGCGCGGGGGAGGTCGGCTTCGTCATCGCCAACATCAAGACCGTCGCCGACACCAAGATCGGCGACACCCTCACCGAGGCCGACGACCCCACAAAGGAGGCGCTGCCCGGCTTCAAGCTGGTCCCGCCGATGGTCTTCGCCGGGATCTTCCCGACCGACAACGCGCGCTACACCGACCTGCGCGACGCCCTGGACAAGCTGCACCTGAACGACTCGTCGATCACCTACGAACCCGAGACCTCGATGGCGCTGGGCTTCGGCTTCCGCTGCGGCTTCCTGGGCCTGCTCCACATGGAGATCATCCAGGAGCGCCTGGAGCGCGAGTACAACATGGACCTCATTACCACCGCGCCCACGGTAGAGTACCGCGCGATCAAAAAGAGCGGCGAGATGGTGGTGGTGGACAACCCGGCGCAGCTTCCGGAAGAGGGCCAGATTGACTACGTGGAGGAGCCGATCATCTCGGCGACCATCCACACCCCCTCGGAGTATGTCGGCGGCCTCATTACCCTGTGCCAGGAGCGGCGCGGCATCCAGAGCGGCATCACCTACAGCGGGGACAACCGGGTCATCGTCAAGTACGAGTTGCCCCTGGCCGAGGTGGTCTTCGGCTTCTACGACAAGCTGAAGTCGGTGTCCCGGGGCTACGCCTCGCTGAACTACGAGCTTTTGGAGTACCGCCGGGCGGACCTGGTCCGGCTGGACCTTCTGGTAAATGGCGATCGAGTGGACGCCCTGTCGGCCATCTCGCACCGCGACCGGTCCTTCTACCGCGGTCGCGATGTGTGCATCAAAATGAAAGAGCTGATCCCGCCGCAGCAATTCGAGGTGGCCATCCAGGCGGCGATTGGCAACAAGGTCATCGCGCGGACGACGGTGAAGGCGCTACGCAAGAACGTGACCGCCAAGTGCTACGGCGGCGACATCACTCGAAAGCGAAAGCTCTTGGAGCGGCAAAAGGAAGGGAAGAAGCGGATGAAGCAGGTCGGCAACGTCGAGATCCCGCAGGAGGCCTTCCTGGCCATCCTGAAGGTGGACTGATGCCCCCGATTGATCGCGAAGCGCGCAGCGCCGCGGTGAATGAGGGCCGCGAAGCGCGCAGCGCCGCGGTGAATGACGAACGGCGCCCCTCGATGCTGGCGCGGCTGACCGTCGAGTATCTGTGGCTGCTGGCGCTGCCCCTCATCGGCGTCACCCTGTGGGGCGTGTTCAAGGTGCTGAACCCCTACGACCTCAGCTTCCTGGTGTTCCCGGGCCTGGTCAAGCTGGCGGTGGCGGTGGGGCTGGTGACTGCGGTGTTCTTCGTGCCCTATCTCATCTTCCGCGGGCCCCTGGACCTGGCGCGGGAGGACGTGGCGCTGCACCGAGACGCACACCTGGGGGTGAAGGACGCACAGCGGCGGCTGCGGCGCTTCGGCCCCAGGCTGAGCGCCGGGCAGCGGCAACAGATCGAGGCGGCGATCGGCAAGGTGCAGGCGGCGCAGTCCAGCGAGAGCGGCCTTTCGGCGGCGATCACCGACCTGGAGGGGGCCATGGAGGAGCACCTGTCCTTCGCCCGGAAGGGCCCCACCCGGGAGTATGCCGAGTCGATCGGGGTGGCGGTGTTCATCGCGCTGCTTCTGCGGGCCTTCGTGGTCGAGGCGTTCAAGATCCCCTCGGGGTCGATGATCCCGACGTTGCAGGTGGGCGACCACATCTTCGTCAACAAGTTCATCTACGGCCTGCGCATCCCCTGGACCCATATCAAGCTCGGCGAGAACATCCGCCCTCCGCGCCGTGGCGAGGTGATCGTCTTCATCTACCCCAGGGAGCCGGACAAGGACTTCATCAAGCGCATCGTCGCGGTGGCTGGCGACACAGTGGACGTCAAAGGCGACAAGGTGTACGTCAACGGGCGGCTCTTGCCCGACGAGGCGATCCCCGGCCCGTGCGTCTACGACGACTTCGACGAGAACAGCGGCAGATGGCACAGTGGCGAGTGCATCGCCTACAAGGAAGTGAACGGCGGCATCCACTACACTCTCATCCATGACACACAATCGATGGGCCCCGCCCCCGGACAGCGCACGTTCCCTCTGACCGTGCCGCCGCAGTCGGTCTTTGTCATGGGCGACAACCGCGACAACAGCCACGACAGCCGCTACTGGGGCTTCGTCCCCTACGACCTGATCAAGGGCAAGGCGTGGATCATCTGGTACTCGGCGGGCCAGAACAGCAGCGTGCGCATCCAGCGGATGTTCGACTTCATTCATCCCTAACCCTCCCCACCCCCCTACATCTCTTGCACTTTCTGCTGAATACGCTCATCGATGGACGTCGATCAGGCGGTTCATCCGTGCGACAATCGAGCGTACGCTCCAGCAAGAGAAACCATGCTCGTGATTGTCGTGCAGGGTAAGGGAGTGGAAGCCCAGCGATTCGAATTTGATCAGCACGAAGTGACCATCGGTCGTGCCGAGATCAATGACATTGTGCTGCCGGTGAGCAACGTCTCCAAGCGCCACGCACATATCCACTGGACCGGCGAATGCCTCATCGTTTCCGATCGCCGCAGCACCAACGGCACGTATGTGAACGGACGCAAGCTGCTGGCGGCGCTGGTGATCGACAAGGGGGACCGGGTCCACATTGGGGACTTCACCCTGGCGGTGCACGAGGTGGTCGGGGCGGCCTCGGGGCAGCCCTCCCGCGCGTCCCCTCAAAACGAGGGGCCCGTGCCCTTCGCCCCGGCGCAAGGGCAGCCCGAGACCGGGGCGATGAACGCGCACCCCGGGCTTTTGCCCCGCATGCCCTGGCTGGATGAGTGGGCCGCGGCCAGCACCGAGCCGGTCCTGCTTTTCCCTTTTGCCGAGTCGCGCCACCTGCCGATCAACCTGATCGTCTCGCTGCCCGCGGTCCTCCTTCCGGGCGAAACGGTGGTGCTGCGGGTACACGCGGACGCCCGGCACGGCGCGGCCGAGACCGGCGCGGCGGACCAACGCTGCCGCCGCTCCTGCGCTCTGGAGGTGCTCCTCTCGCTACCGGATGAGGGCCTGGTGGCGCTGGGCGGGGAAGAGGGGGTGTTGCGGGTGAACCGGTCGGAGCGCTCGCCCGAACTCGCCTTTTCCCTGCGGGCCCGGGAACCCGGGGCGGCGCGGGTCGAGATCGGAGTGAACCACCGGGGCGCGCGGCTGGCCACGCTGCTGCTGCGGCCGGAGGTGCGACAGGGACCGATCGAAGCCGGCCCGGAGAGCCAGGTGACCGCCTCGCTGCCGGTAGAGCCGATCTCCAGCGGCCGAGGGCCGCGTCTGGTGCTGCGGGTGCGGGAAGGCGGGGTCGGCACCTACCGCGCGGGACAGCGCGCCCTGCGCGTCGAACTCTTGCAGGTTCCGGGGGAGATCGCCGAGGGGATCGCCGATGGCGAGATGGGCATCGAGGCGTCGCTTCAGGAGGTCATGCGGACGCTCTATCTGGGACCCGAGGCGCAAGGCCTGGGGTCGATCTCGCCACTTGGACGCGAGGCGGCGCTGCGGGCGCTCTTCGAGGGGTTGACGGCGCGGCTCTTGCCCGCGGCGGTGCGCGAGGCGCTGGAGGGGCTGGCCGCCGGGAGCCTGCTCCAGGTGGACGCCAGCTGTCCCTGGGTCCCCTGGGAGGCGCTGCGCATTGGCAAGGGCACCCATGGGGCCTACCTGGGCGAGCGCTTCGCCTTGAGCCGCGGGGGCCTCGGGTCCTACACCGAGCGGTTCGCCCAGGCACCCCGGCTGCTCCTGTGTCCCCCGGGCACGGCGGCGCGACGGGAGCAGCAGGCGCTGGCGGCGCTGGACCCGCGGCTTGTGCGGGTGCAGCACTTCGCCCCCCTGCGAGCCTATCTTCGCGATGAGCCAGTTGCCGGCTGGCACATCAGCGGCCATGGTTGCTTCGAGCGCGGGGACCGGGCCGCGGCGGCGCTCAAGCTGGAAGATGGCGTCTTCACCCCGGCACAGGTGGCCCCCGCGGCCCGCTTCCTGCGCCTGGGCATGCGCCCGCCCCTGCGCGGGACCTTCGTGCTGCTCAGCGTCAGCGAGTCGACGCCGCCGCTTCACCCCCTGCAGCCCGCGGGCACGGCGATGTGGATCGAACGCCTGCTCAACGCCGGGGCCGGCGCGGTGGTCGCCACTACCTGGCCGGTCAGCAGCCCCAAAGCGGCGCTCTTCGCCGAATCGTTCTACCGGGCATGGGCCAGCCAGAGGCCCCTTGCGGTGGCCGCGGCGGAGGCCCGGGAGTCCATTCGGGAGGATGGCGACCCCTCCTGGCTGTCCTACGCGGTATTCGGCCTCCCTGGGGCCCGCCTCGACAAGAATCAATAGACGCGCCTATTTGCCCCAGGGCTTGCCGCCCACCTGAAGGAAGAACGAATAGCCCGGCGCCGGGGTCGGACTGGTCTCCAGGGTGGGCGTCAGGTCGTAGAACACGTCGGGGTGGTAATAGTGCTGGTTCAGGGCGTTGTAAACATTGCCGCTGACCCATAGACGATTTTGCAGGAAGGTGGCCCGTAGGCCCACGTTGAGGATCGCCTGGGGGGGCAACCGGTCAAAGGTCAGGTCGGCGAAGGGCGCCGCGGTGCTGCCGTCGGGCAGGACCACCGAGCGGAAACGGTTGGGGTCGTCGTAGCTGCCGACGACGTTCAGCGTGGCGTTGGCCTCCAGCAGGCCGGGGATCAGCGAGAACACCGCGCCCAACGAAAGCCAGTGCTGCGGAATTGAGCGCAAAAGACCCCGATCATCCGTGGTGATATGCAGGAAGGTGTACCCCGCCGAGATCACGTGGTCCTTCAGGTACAGGCGCCCCGCCGCCTCCACCGAATGGATCGCCCGCCGCGTCGGCTGCCCGGTGGTGGGGTTGATGTTGCTGTAGCTGCCGCCAGAGATCACGATCAGCGAGTCGAGCTGGGTGTAGGAGTAGTCGGCGCGGAGCTGCAATTCGCGGATGGCGGCGATGTTCTTGAGCAACCTGCCGTTCCATTCCGCCTGGAAAGCCTGGCTGCGCTCGTTGGTCAGGTTCTTGTTGCCCGAGAACTGCACCGCCGGCCCATACGAGTCAGTGTTGTTGAACACCGGCGGGCGGAAACCGGTGGCGTAGTTGGCCTTCAGGTGCAGGTCGGCGTGGAAGTTCCACACCACCGACACGTTGCCCAGAAATTCGCCGTTGCCGCCACCGTTGGCGCCCTGGTAGCCGCGCAGGCCCAAGCCCGCCTGGTAGCGCACCCCGGCGTCGAAGACCAGCCGAGGTACCGGGCGGAACTGGTCCGACAGATACAGGGCCAGCACGGTGCGGTTGGCGCCCGAGATGAAGGGCAAAGGGCAGTCCGGCAGGTACACCGGCTTGTCATAGGTGCTGCCCTTCACCAGCGGGCACGCGAGCGGCAGGATCTGCCGGTCGGTGGGCGTGCCGGGGAAGGTGACGCCCACGTCGGGGACCCACTCGTGGAAGGCCTCGCCGCCAAAGAGCAGCCGGTTGTGCCCCGGCAGGGCCACATCCCCGTCGACGGTGCCGCCGACCCGGTAGGACTGGACGTTCGCGGCGAAGCCCAGGCCGCGGGGCAGCGCCCGGGAACCGGGCAGGGTGATCGGCTGGAGGTTGCGTTCGAACTGGACCCCGTAGAGCTTCCCGTCCACGCCGATGCGATCGGAAAGGAACCGGCGCTTGTACTGGAGCGTCAGGAATCGGTCCAGGGTGGTCAGGCTGTTGCGTATCGAATCGCCCGTCAGCGTCCCCGTGGCCGGGTTCACCAGGCCGCTGGCGATGGTGTTGCCAAACCCCACCGAGTTGTTCATCTCGGCGATGGGGTAGCTGTACGAAAGGGTCACCGGGCCATAGCTGAAGCGCCCGTCGATGTTGAGTATGTAGCTGCGCATCGTGTCGGAGCTGGCGGGGCCGCCGAACACGTTGGGGCCGGGGGGCAAGGGAGAAGGGCTGCGGTACAGGGTCAAAAGGCCGCTCTGCCGGGAGGGCAGGTAGTTCTCATAACTCAGGTGCTGCACCACCCGCAGCTTGCGGTCGTGCGAAAAGTCGAAGACCTTGCCGAAGAGGGCCCAGGCCCGCCCATCCTGCGGCGAGCCGTCCCCATCGCCGTAGCCCAGGCCGCCTTCGACCCCGTCGATGTCTTCGGCCTCCCTGCTGATGGTGTTGACGATGCCCAGAAACGAGTTGGCGCCCCAGAGCACGCCGCCGGGCCCGGTGACCACCTCGATGCGCTTGATGGTCTCCAGCGGCAGGGCGCGGTTGAAGAGCGCCGCGTTGAGCACCGGCTCGAACATCGACACGCCATCGCGCAGCAAGAGCGCCGCCTGGGCGGTGCCCCGTACCAGGGGCAGGCTGAGCTGGTTACCCACCCCCTGCACGTTCAGCCAGCCTGGGATGGTTGCCAGCGCCTCGTTGATGGTGCGGTAGCCGCGGCTTTTGATCTCGTCGGCGGTGATGACGGTAACGATGGAGGGGGCCTCCTGCACGGTGGTGATCTGCTTCGCCGCCGAGAGCACCCGGTTGGCGATGTCCAGCTCGTTCTCTGCCTCGCTCGCGCCCGTCGACGACGCCGCGGCGCCACGCTCCGCCGCCGACTCGGGGTCCGGCAGCAGCACCTCGTAGCTCGGCTGAAGGGGCCCTTGCGACACCGGCGGGGCGACCGGCGCGCGGGGCGCGGCCAGCCCTAAAGAAGGCCCCAGCCAAGGCCCAAGAAAAACCAGAAGGCCCAAAACGACGCAGACCGTTCGCGAAACGCGCCTCACCTGAGCCCCACCTTCGGCGGCGAGGGTGAGAAGGACAGGCCAGCGACCACCCGGACCGGGTCGCGCAGGGGGCTGCCCACGGCCAGGCCGCCGCCCACGCCCACCAGGATGCGAATCCCCGAGGTCGGGTAAACATACGCCGCCCCCAGCAGGTCCGCCTCGGTGAAGCTCTGCGGGCCGACGAGGGGCACGGTGCCAAATGCCTCCAGGCTGGCGCCCAGAAGCGGTGTCGCACGAACGCTGGCGCCCAGCGCCCAGGTCAGTTCGTGGCCCACCGAGAAGATCGTTGGGCCCCCCGGCGGATCGTTGAAATCGCTCTCGGAGCGAAAGATAAATCCGAGGTTGCCCAGCAACGCCAGCCTGCCGAAGGCCAGGTCGCCGATCAGGACCGGCCGCACCGTGATGTCCTTGTCACCCAAAAACGATGAAGAATTTCCCATCGGGAAGGTCGCCGAGAGCATCAGGGCCAGCCCGAAGCGATCGTTGTGGTACAGCCGCCCCTTCAGCAGAAGGCGCGGGTCCCGCGGCCCGGCGGCGGAGAGGCCGATGTTCTCCCGCGGCTGGTTGCGGTATATGCCGGTGGACACGGTAGGCAAGGGGGTTATCCCAGGGGCGCCCGGCGACGGGATGCTGAGCTGCCCGACCGCCTGGTCGTCATAGGACTGCGCCGCTACGGGGAGGGTAGCGCCCAAGACCAGGAAATCCCACAGGCCCAGGCTCAGTCCCACGTCCAGGGTAAACTGGTCCTCGATCAGATTGTGGGCCGAGTGGGTCTTTCCATCTGCGTTCAGCAGGGACAGTTGCAGCGGGGCGTTGGCGTAGCAAAGAAGCAGCGAGGCGCCCACTTCCCATCGCATCGGGGTCTGCGCCCGCTCCAGGGTCACCAGGCCCTGGCCGTCCCCGGTGGGCCGCAAAAGCGCCACGTCGATGCTGCGGTCGGCGGCGGCGGGGGTCACCAGGCACGCCAGGCAGACGAAGGCCAGAAGAGCGACCGCCACGGTGCTAAGCGGGCGCATCAATCGATCCCCTGATCCAGGTCGGTCAGCACCGAGGCGGTGCCCACGGTGACGGTCTGCGTCATGCCCATTCCCACCGGAATGGTCGCCTGAAGCCCGAAACGGATCGCGCCGCGCCCAGAGGCCGCCGGGGGCAGCGCCCCGCCCTTCACCACCACCGTCCCAGGCAGCGCGGGGTTTTGCGCCGTCTCGCGAGTCAGAAGGAGCGCCGTCATCCCGTGCAGCGACATCCGGGTGGTGATGGCGATGCCGCCGAAGTTCTGCGGTGGCAGGAAGGTCGCCGGGTCGGCGGTCTGGAACTCGGGGCCGATGGTGTTGAAGTTGAAGAACCCGAAGAGCGTACCGTGGAGCGGCGCGGTGAGCTGCAGCGGGTTGCCCTGGTAGTAGTCAAAATGCGACGAAAGAAAGGACGGGCAGAACGCGAGCCGATCCTGGATCGCCTGGGCGTCCCCTTGGACGCTGAGCTTGGCCAGGTTCAGGATGTCGTCGGGCTTCAGCCCCCCATCTTGCACCAGGCCCAGAAGCGGCACCGGGGCCTTCCCCGCGACCCCCGCCGCCGCGCCGATCGTCGTGGTCTTCGCGACCACCTCTCGGACCTTCTGGACCACCGCCTGCTGCTGCAGTTCCTTGTCCGGCCCGCTCTGCGCCACGATGCCGAGCAGGTGGTTGCCGTTGGCGTCGATAAGGCAGGGATCGTTGGGGTCCAGCGCCGGGACGACGTTGAACCCGGGGAACTTGCCCGGATCGGTGTACTTGTTGACTGTCAGCCGCACGGGCCTGCCATCGGGGGGGAGGATGGCCCACATGTCGAGGTGCTCGCCGGGGGAAAGAAGCGACGGCTGCGGCGTCTGCCCGGCCATCTGCGGCGGGACGAAGAGGGGCCAGTTCAGCGAGAGCGCGATCCATGACCCTTGGAAGGGCTCGACACCGAGCTCTGCGCACCCTGTTGCGCAGAGCGTCATCAGGGCCAGCCCAAGGGTCCACCGGAGCATCAAGAAAATGGGAAGAAGTAAGGGGACACGCCGCATGCGCCACAGCAGCGTACGGGGCTGGGCAAGGGCCTGTCAAATGCGCGCTTTCAAACTCCTTGGTAGGCTGGGAGGAAAAGAAAGCCCGCGCGAGCCCGGTGCACCGGGGCTCACGCGAGGGAGAAGGTCAGGAGGGCTCACTTGTTCTTCAGGGTGGGGATCCAGGCGTCGAGGGTGCGGATCTCGGCGGCGGCCTTCAGTGCCTGGTCGCGCTGCTGTTGATGAGGCGCCGTGGCCTTGGCGTTCGCGGCCTGGGTGTCTTGCGCGGCTTTGGCGGTGGCGGGGGGGGCACCGGAAGTGCCGGAGGTGCCCCCGGTGGTGCGCACCGCCGCGCCCCAGACAATGAGTGGCAAGTCGTCCACGATTTGCTCGCCAAGAAGTCGGCGCGGCTGCACATTGTGCTCTGGCTAGAGATGATTCCCACGAATTCGGGCGCCGGGCACAGGAGCAGGTGCGTCCAGTGCCCCGGCCGTTCCCCGGCTGACATCGTACTGGGAGTGGAACACGTCGGGGCTGTGATTCACCTGCAACTCCGTACGCGCGTGCCGCAGCAGCCCCGCGGCCTCATCGCTGGTGACCTGGACCACCTGGACCGCA
>JBBRLA010000101.1:0-17278 GCA_038231615.1 Polyangia bacterium
CAGGTGCGCAACATCGCCAACGTCACCACCGCGGTGGCCAATGGCGACCTGTCCAAAAAGATCACCGTGGATGTGAAGGGCGAAATTCTGGAGCTGAAGAACACCATCAACACCATGGTGGACCAGCTAAGCTCCTTCGCCGCCGAGGTCACCCGCGTGGCCCGGGAGGTCGGCACCGAGGGCAAGCTCGGCGGTCAGGCGGTGGTCAAGGGCGTGGGTGGCACGTGGAAGGATTTGACCGACAACGTCAACTTCATGGCCAGTAACCTGACCGGCCAGGTGCGCAACATCGCCGACGTCACCAAGGCCGTCGCCAACGGTGACCTGTCCAAGAAAATCACCGTGGATGTGAAGGGCGAGATTCTGGAACTGAAGAACACCATCAACACCATGGTGGACCAGCTCAGCTCCTTCGCCTCCGAGGTGACCCGGGTGGCCCGCGAGGTCGGTACCGAGGGCAAGCTTGGCCGTCAGGCCGAGGTCAAGGGGGTGGCCGGCATCTGGGAAGATTTGACCGACAACGTCAACTCCATGGCGTCCAACCTCACCGCCCAGGTGCGCGGCATCGCCAAGGTGGTGACCGCGGTGGCCAATGGGAACCTCAAGCGCAAGCTGGCCCTGGAGGCCAAGGGCGAGATCGCCGCGCTGGCGGAGACCATCAACGAGATGATCGACACCCTGGCGATCTTCGCCGACCAGGTCACCAGCGTGGCCCGCGAGGTGGGCATCGAAGGCAAGCTCGGCGGACAGGCGCGAGTGCCCGGCGCCGCGGGGACCTGGCGCGACCTGACCGACAACGTCAACCAGCTAGCGGCCAACCTGACCACGCAGGTGCGCGCCATCGCCGAGGTGGCCACCGCGGTGACCAAGGGCGACCTGACGCGCTCGATTTCCGTCGAGGCCCTCGGCGAACTCGCGGCCCTGAAGGACAACGTCAACCAGATGATCGCCAACCTGCGTGAGACCACGCAGAAGAACACCGAGCAGGACTGGCTCAAGACGAACCTGGCGCGCTTTACCCGGATGCTCCAGGGGCAGCGCGACCTGGAGGCGGTCACCAAGCTGATTCTCAAGGAGCTGGCGCCGCTGGTCGCCGCACAGCAGGGCGTCTTCTACATGGTCGACGAGGGCAACGGCCGCCCGGTGCTCAAGATGCTCAGCACCTACGCCTACTGGGAACGCAAGCACCTGTCCAACCAGTTCCAGCTCGGCGAGGGCCTGGTCGGGCAGTGCGTGTTGGAGAAAGAGCGCATCCTGCTCACTGACGTGCCCGGGGATTATGTGAAGATCGGCTCGGGGCTGGGCGAGGCCAAGCCCCTGTCGATCATCGTGCTGCCGGTGGTTTTCGAGGGACAGGTCAAGGCGGTCATCGAGCTGGCCTCGTTCTACCGCTTCAACGAGATCCACGTCGCCTTCCTCGACCAGCTTACCGAGAGCATCGGCATTGTGCTCAATACCATCTCCGCCGGCATGCGCACCGAGGAACTGCTCAAGCAGTCCCAGTCCCTGGCCGAGGAATTGCGCAGCCAGCAACACGAACTCACCGAAACCAACCGCCGCCTAGAGCAGCAGGCCCAGTCCCTCCAGGCCTCGGAGGAGCGCCTGAAGAACCAGCAGGAAGAGCTGCAGCAGACCAACGAGGAGCTGGAGGAGCGCTCGGAACTGCTTCAGGTCCAGAATGCCGAGGTCGAGCGCAAGAACCGCGAGATCGAACAGGCCAAGCTGGCCCTGGAAGAGCGGGCGCAGCAGCTTTCCCTGTCGTCGAAGTACAAGTCGGAGTTTTTGGCCAACATGAGCCACGAGCTGCGTACGCCGCTCAACAGCCTGCTCATCCTGGCCAAGCTCTTGACCGACAATCCCGACGGCAACCTGGAGCCCAAGCAGGTGGAGTTCGCGCGGACCATCTACTCCTCTGGCTCGGACCTGCTTTCCCTCATCAACGACATCCTGGATCTGTCCAAGATCGAGTCCGGCACCATGGCCGTGGAGGTGGACGAGCACCTCTTCAGCCACCTCAAGGACTTCGTGGACCGGACCTTCCGCCAGCTGGCCCAGGACAAGGGCCTGGGCTTCAGCATCGAGCTGTCCCCGGGCCTGCCGGCGGCGATTTATACCGATCCGCGCCGTCTGCAGCAGGTGCTGAAGAACCTGCTGGCCAATGCCTTCAAGTTCACCGACCAGGGCAGCGTCGCACTCAAGGTGGAGACGGTCACCTCGGGCTGGAGCCCGGACCACCGCTTGCTCGGCAGCGCCGACTCCGTCATCGCCTTCTCGGTGAAGGATACCGGCATCGGCATTGCCCCGCACAAGCAAAAGATCATCTTCGAGGCCTTCCAGCAAGCCGACGGCACCACCAGCCGCAAGTACGGCGGCACCGGGCTTGGTCTCTCGATCAGCCGGGAGATTGCGCGGCTCCTCGGCGGGGAGATCAAGGTCGTGAGCAGCCTGGGCAAAGGCAGCACCTTCACGCTCTTCTTGCCCCTGGCGTACCTGCCGCATTTTCCCGACGGGGCCGGTGGGCCGGGCTCTGTGGAAACCACGGGACCGGCGCCGCGGCTTCCGACGGTCACCGAGGGCCGCCTGGGTGAACGCCACTCGCCGCTCGCCAACCGCGACAACCGGGAAGGCTGGGGGCGTACCGCCAGCGGCGAGTGGCGCACGGTCGGGCCCACATCGCTGCTGGCGCCAGCCGAGGCCGCCACCGAGCGCGCCGAACGCGATGAACGGGCCGAAATCGACCCATCGCTGCTCCTGTCCAGCCAGGTCAGCGACGATCGGGGGCAGATCCAGCCGGGCGACCGCGTCCTGCTCATCATTGACGATGACGTCGATTTCGCCCAGATCCTCCTCGACTTGGCCCGGGACAAGGGGTTCAAGGGGATCGTGGCGCTGCGCGGCGACACCGGCCTGGCGCTGGCGCAAGAGTACAAGCCCGACGCGATCACCCTGGACATTCACCTGCCGGTGCTGGACGGGTGGGCCGTGCTCGACCGGCTCAAGCATGACTCGCGCACCCGCCACATCCCGGTCCATGTCATCACCGGGGTCGACGGCTCGCGTCATCGGGGCCTCACGCAGGGGGCCATCGCCTCCCTGTCCAAGCCGGTGACCAAGGAGGCGCTGGCCGAGGCCCTGACCAACGTCAGGGGCTTTGTCGAGCGCCGCATCCGCAGCCTTCTGGTGATCGAGGACAACGAAGTGCAGCGCCAGAGCATCGTCTCCCTCATCGGCAACGGAGACGTACACACCGCCGCCGTCGGCACCGCGGCAGAGGCCCTGGCTCTGCTTCGCGAGCAGACCTTTGACTGCATCGTGCTGGACCTCGGCCTGCCCGACATGCCGGGCTTCGAGCTGATCGAGAAGATCAAGAAGGAGTTCGGCCAAAACCAGACCCCAATCATCGTGTACACCGGGCGGGACCTGACACAAGAGGAGGAAACCCGACTCAAACGCGTCACCGATGCCATCATCGTCAAGAGCGTGCGTTCGATGGAGCATCTTCTCGATGAGACGGCGCTCTTCCTGCATCGCATCGAGGCCAATCTTCCCGAGCCGAAACGTAGGCTGCTGCGGCAACTCCACGAATCGGACCCGGTGCTCCAGGGAAAGCGGGTCTTCGTCGTGGATGACGATGTGCGCAACATCTTCGCCATCACCAGCGTGCTGGAACGGTACAAGATGGATGTGTTCTACGCCGAGAATGGCAAAAAGGCACTGGAGGCCCTTCGGCAGGCGCCCACGGTTGATGTCATCCTCATGGACGTGATGATGCCGGAGATGGACGGCTACGAGACCATGCGCCAGATCCGCAAGAACCCACGCTTTCTGACCCTGCCCATCATCGCCCTCACGGCCAAGGCCATGAAGGGAGACCGCGAGAAGTGCATCGAGGCCGGCGCCTCGGACTACATCACCAAGCCCGTGGAGCCCGAGCACTTGCTTTCGCTCCTGCGGGTATGGCTTTACCGGTAATCCAACGACCCCGGGCGATGGGATGACCGAGTCGCAACGAAACGACGAGACCGAGCACATCGAGATTGAACTGCTGCTCGAAGGCGTTTTTCGTCTGTACGGCTGCGACTTCCGCGACTACTCTTACGCCTCGCTGCGGCGACGGGTATGGAACGCGGTCCACGCCGAGCGTCTGCATACTGTCTCGGCGCTCCAGGACAAGGTCCTCCACGAGGGGGCCGCCATGGAGCGGTTCCTGCTGCACCTCTCGATAAACGTGACCTCCATGTTTCGCGACCCGAGCTTCCATCTGTCATTCCGGCAGCAGGTCGTCCCGCTTTTGCGTGTCCATCCGTTCATCCGCATCTGGCACGCCGGCTGCTCTACGGGGGAAGAGGTCTACTCCATGGCCATCCTCCTGCAGGAGGAAGAACTTTACGAGCGCTGCCGCCTTTATGCCACCGATATGAATGAAGTCGTCCTGAAAAAGGCCAAGGAGGGCATCTTCCCGCTGAATTCGATGCAGGAGTACGCCGGAAACTACCTCCGGGCGGGAGGCAAGCACTCGCTCTCCGCGTATTATACCGCGCGCTACGATCACGCCATCTTCCGGCAAGGGTTGCGCAAGCACATCGTCTTTTCCCATCACAACCTGGTGACGGACCGCTCGTTCAATGAGTTCAATGTCATTCTCTGCCGCAACGTCATGATCTACTTCAACGCCACTTTGCAGGCCCGGGTACACCGGCTTTTCTACGAAAGCCTGCGCCGCTTCGGCATCCTCGGCTTGGGCCACAAGGAGTCGCTGAAGGGTACCGTCCACCAAAAGGACTACGAAGATCTCGACGGCCGGGAGCGGATTTACCGCAAGGTGGCCCAGTGACCGTTGAACTTGTGGCAGTGGGCACCTCCCTGGGGGGGCTGGATGCGCTGCGCATTCTCCTCAGCGGCTTGCCGCCGGACTTCCCCACCGCCATTGCCATCGTGCAGCACCGGAGCAGCGAATCCGACGAGACCCTGCCGCTTTACCTCCAGGCCCACAGCCCCCTGCCCGTATCCGAGCCCGAGGACAAGGAGCCCATCGTAGGGGGCCGGGTATACCTGGCCCCCGCCGACTACCATTTGCTGGTGGAGGACGGCTGCTTCGCCCTGTCCACCGAGGCGCGGGTGGGCCACGCCCGCCCTTCCATCGACGTCTTCTTCGAATCTGCCGCGATCGCCTACCGGGACCGGCTGATCGGGGTCATCCTCACCGGCGCCAGCAAGGACGGCGCCGAGGGGGCGCGGCACATCAAGGAGCGCGGCGGCCAGGTCGTGGTGCAAGACCCCGACACCGCCGAAGTCCCGGTCATGCCGGCGGCGACCCTCCTTGCTGTGTTCCCCGACCGGGTCCTTCCCATCGGGCAGATCGCGGCCTACCTCACGCGTCAGAATGCGAAAGTTTGGCCTTTTTAAGGTTGGGTCTGCCGAAAAATTTGCGCGAAATTCCTTGGGAGTAGGCAAAACAAAGGGCAAGGCTGAGCCAAGCCTAGCAACAAATCACTGTCTGCTCTGGCAAGGGTGGCGCGTTCAGGCATTCATTTGGCATGTTTCATGCATCGAAGCTGGCCAAACTAAATGTCTTCGATGAGCGAGGGTGCCATGTCGCCGAGGAAAATGTGGGTCGCATGGCCCCTGGGTATCTTTCTGCTCGGAGCGGCTGGCAGTGTCTACGCTGAAGGGCTGGTCCAGAAGGCAGGCAAGAACGCGGCCAAAGGGGCGGTTAAGGGCGCGGCGGAGGCGGTCGACACGGGAGAGGTCACCCGCGGGGCCAAGCAGGTCGTGAAGAGCGTGCTAGATGGGGCCGCCGACGCGGTACCGATGGTTACCAGCCAGATTGTAAATCAGGCGAATGTAAACAAAAAGACCATCGGCAAAGTGGCCCGCCAGGTCACCACGGAAGCCGTCGCCGGTGCCCTGGGGGCGAGCCTCGCGGAAATGCACCAAGCGCTGGGAGCGCATGGCGATGGTCCGCTCGCCGATACGCTGGCGGCGACCACGGAGCGCATCGCTGCCGCGTTCGTGCGAGGTGCCAGTTCAGAGATGCACTTGCGTGCCAACGATTCCCTGGAATCAGAGACGGAAAAGATTACCGCCGCGGCAGTGCGTGGCGCCGCCTCAGAGATGCACTTCAAGTTCTCGGTTTGGCCCTTGGTGCTGGCGTTTATTGGGGGCGCTATCTCAACCCTACTTTGTGGGTTCGGGTTGATGTTCCTTTATTTGCTCTTTCAAAAAAAGCGTTCGGTAGACGTCGAAGTCAAAACACCGAGCCATCCTGGACCAGCCGCGGGGATGGGCTGACCATCAGTCCAGCCCTACTCCGTACGCCGATCCGTGTCAAGCGCTAAGTGGCACAGCGTGGGGCGGATGACGCGAATGACACACTTAGTGCTTGTGATGTGACATCGTGTGCTGGTAGTGATCGCTATTGCGGGAAAAGTGAACTATGTGAGCTATTGCGGGAAAAGTGGGCTATGTGAGGTGGGAAAATCAATTTGACTCACTACCTTTGCAGGCACCCATTTGACAGCGGTGCCAGCGGCCCTTTATTATGGAGAGGAGTATTTATAGGAGCAGCCACCCCATGGGAATCGCCGCCACGGTCGGAGGCATGGTCAAACAGGACGCGCCGCACTGCCACGCGCCCATCCACCCGCCCGCGCCGGTGCCGACGCCCGTACCCCACCCCGCGCTGCCGCTGACCATCCTCACCGGCTGCTTTACCGTGCTCATCGGCGGCAAACCGGCGGCGACGGGCCTCATGGACAGCACCACCACGCCGTGCATGCTTCCCGGCTGCGTGCCCGGCGGCCCCGGCAAGGTCCTCCTCGGGTCGTTCACCGTGCTCGTCGGCGGCAAGCCCGCCGCCCGGGTCAATGACCTGTCCATGCACCCCTCGTGCGTCGCCCCCATCCCGTCTCCCGTCGGCAAGGTGATGCCGCCAGGGTGCCCGACGGTGATGATCGGCGGATGAAGCTCGGCCACCTCGACGCCCTCCGCCCCCTGTGCGCCGTCTGCCGACAGGACCCCGGAGATGAAATTCCCCTGTGCCTCGGCCGCGTCGTTTCCCGGGACGAGCACGACGCAAACGACGTGCTGGAAGGCCTGCTCCTGTGCCCGCGGTGCCAGCGCGAATACCCGATCCTCGACGGCGTGCCCCTGCTCCTGCCGACCCTGCGCAGCTACGTGGAGCAGAACATCTTCCACCTTATCCAGCGCGATGACCTGAGCGAGCTGACCGAGAGCGTCCTGGGCGACTGCTGCGGTCCCGGATCGGCCTTCGATCAGACCCGGCAGCACCTTTCGTCCTACGCCCGCGGCCACTATGGCGACCTGGACCCCGAAGCTCCCGGGCAGGGGTGCAGCCTGCTCGACATCCTGCACGCCGGCCTGCAGCAGGTCGACAAGGCCGGGGACCCCGGGTCGGGCCCGTTGCTGGACGCCGGCTGCTCCGTCGGGCGCAGCAGCTTCGCCTTGGCGCAGCGCACCGACCGGCTGGTCCTGGGTGTGGATGTGAACTTCTCCATGCTGCGGCTGGCCTCCCGGGCGCTGCGCCGCGGCGAGGTGTGCTACCCACAGCGCCGCATCGGGCTGGTCTACGACCGGCGCCGTTTCCCGGTGGCCTTCCCGAAGCGCGAGAACGTGGATTTCTGGGCCTGCGATGCCCAGAACCTGCCCTTCGCCGCCAGCACCTTCGCCCTTTCCACCAGCTTCAATCTTCTCGATTGCATGGCCTCTCCCTACGCGCACCTTTCGTCCCTGGCGCACGTCATCCGCCCCGGCGGCCGGGCCGTTCTTTGCACGCCCTACGACTGGTCCACCTCGGCGACGCCGGTGGAGGGCTGGATCGGGGGCCACTCCCAGCGCGGCCCCGAGGGCGGGCGCAGCGAGGCGGCGCTTTTGGCGCTCCTTTCGGGCAGCCCCCACCCAGCGGCGCTTTCGGACCTGGAACTGGCCGACCAGGCGACGCTGCCCTGGGACGTGCCGATCCACGACCGCAGCACCATGCGCTACCAGGTGCACCTGTTCACCCTGCGGCGGCGCTGAGGGCGCGCCGAGGCGGCCGGGCCGGCACCCTATCTGTCAATGTGACTTGAGACCCCGGCCCTCCGAGGTTTAATGTCCAGGGCGAGCCAGCACCTACTCAAAGAGTCCCCAGGAGCGAACATGGCCGTGATCTCGTCTTTATTGGTCGGTTCCTTCCACCCCTGCGCCACCTGCCCCATTGACATGCTCTCCGAGTTCTGCGCCCTCACCGCGGACGCCAGCACTTCAGACGAGATCGTGCCCCTGCTGGCAGACGCAGCCCTGGGACATCTGGGCGCGAGCGGCGTCGCGGTCTTCCAGGTGACCGAGTCCGCGGAGCTGCGGCTGGACGCACTGCGCAACCTTCCCGAGGGGCTTCGGCGGCTGCACATGCCTGTCGATGCCCTCGGCGGAGAACTGGAGGGCCACCTGCACAGCATCCTTTGCGGGCAGTTCCCCCGGATCCACATCCTGCCCCTCATCAGCGCCGGGGGCCTCTTCGGCGCCCTGGCCCTTTTCTTCTCCGATCTTCAAGCCATGAACGAGCACCGGTCCAAGCTTGCACAGGCCCTGGCCAACCTGGCGGCCATCACGCTCCACCGGACCTTCGAGTATGCGGAGCTGAGCCGCTCCTATATCGAGCTGCGCGCCTCCCGCGAGATCCTGACCCGTTCCGAGAAGCTGCGCGCCCTGGGGCAAATGGCCTCCGGCGTCTCCCATGATCTCAAGAACATCCTGAGCCCCCTGCTTTTGCAGGTGCAGCATCTGCGGCGCTGCCCGGACCTGGATTCCGAGACGCAGGAAAGGACCCTGGAGCGCATGGAGCGGGTCCTGTGGAGCGGCGTGCAAACGGTGGACCGCCTGCGCAGTTTCGGACGACAGACCCCAGAGCTTCCCCCTCTGGCAGTTTACATCAACGAGATCGTCAAACAGGCCGCCAGCCTCTGCCGGTCACGACTCAGCATCACAGACCTGGGTCCCAAGATCGCCCTGATCGAAGAGCTGAGCGAGACGCCGATGGTGCAGTTGCACGGGGACGAGTTCCTCAATGCGCTGATCAACCTCATCAGCAACAGCATGGATGCGATAGCGGCGGCCGGCGGCACGATCCGGGTCCGCACCGCGCAACAGGATGGCAGGGCGATGGTCCAGATCGCCGACAACGGCCCCGGCATCCCGAAGGAGGTCGAGGGCCGCATCTTCGAGCCCTACTTCACAACCAAGGGGGAGACGGGGACGGGCCTGGGGCTGGCCCAGGTCTACGCCTTCGTCCAGCGCCATAATGGGACGCTGTCCCTGGACAATGTACCTGGTGGGGGAGCTACTTTCACCATGGTTTTCCCCGCAGCCGTTCAGGAGAACTGATCGGCCTAGCGCTGTATCTGACGCACAAGGCAGAGGGACACAACTGATCTCACGGGATCTACGGACGCAGGGTGGTGGTCTCCGCGGCCAGATCGGCGGTGATCAACACCTCCTGCACGCCCTGGTCGAGAGCGCCGCAGGCCTCCTCCAGCTTGGCCACCATCCCGCCCCTGGCCACCCCGTCTCGGATGAGCGCCCGGGCCTCCGCCGCGCTGAGGGTATCGATGCGGCTTCTCGCATCGGCGAGTTCCCGCCGCACCGGCACGTCGCTGACCAGCACCAGCCGCTGTGCCGGCAGCGCCCGCGAGAGGGCCGCGGCCACGGTGTCGGCGTTGATGTTGTAGATCGCCCCGCCGCCGCCTGGCTGGCCCGGCTCGACTCCCAGGCAGGCCAGCACCGGCAGGCGTCCGGCCTGCCAGAGCGTTCGCAAGAGCGGAAGATCGAAGCCGGTCACGTCGCCCACCAGGCCCAGGTCAATGGGCTCCGTCCCGGCCCCCGGGTATACCCGCGGCGGCCGCTTCCGCGCCCATACCGCCCCGTGCAGCCCGACGGGCAAGAGCCCCGCCTGACGCAGCCCGGTGCACAGGTCCACGTTCACCTGCCCGGCCACCGCCAGCTTCACTACGTCGAGGGTCGCCTGATCCGTGTAGCGCCTGCCGACCACCTTCCGCGCCTCGATCCCCAGGCGCTGCTGCAGCGCCGAGACCTGCGGCCCGGCGCCGTGGACCACCGCCACCTGCGCGCCCTCCTCCACGAGCGCCCGGATGCCCGCGGCCAGACGGGGCAAGGACGCCGACCCCACCACCTCGCCGCCGATCTTGATCACCACCCTGCCGGTCATGGCCATCCTCCCGGATCTTCCAGGGAAAGCGACTCGGGCAGGCCGAGCATGAGATTCATGTTCTGGATGCCCTGCCCGGCGCCGCCTTTGATCAGGTTGTCCAGCGCCCCGAAGCAGACCACCACCCGGCGCCCGTCCGCAGCGTCATCGACCTGCACCTGCACCCCGACCTCGGCGAAGTTCGAGCCAGCCACGGCGGCCACCTCGGGCAGGCGCCCCTTTGGGACGCGGACGAAGGGCTCGCCCTGGTAGGCTTGCTGGTAGAGCGCGGCCACCTCCGCTGGCCCGACGGAAGCCGGTACATGGGCGAAGCAGGTGGCGAAGATGCCCCGGGACAGTGGCGCCGACACCGGCACGAAGCGCAGTCGCATCCCGCTGGCCCCCGCCTCGGTCAGCAAAAGGTCGATCTCGGGGACGTGCTGGTGGTGAAGCGGCTTGTAGGTCCGCAGGTTCACCGCCCGCACCGGGTGATGGGTGCCGGCGGTGGGGACCACGCCGGAGCCGGAGGAGCCGGTGATGGCGACGATCTCCACGTCCTGGTCGCGCAAAAGGCCCGCCCGCGCCAGGGGCAAAAGGGAGAGTTCGATGGTGGTGGCGAAGCACCCGGGGGAGGCCACGTGGCGCGAGGCGCGGATCTTCTCGCGGTTCTGCTCGGGCAGGCCGTAAACGAAGGTGCCGAGGAGCTTTGGGCAGGGGTGCTCGCCACCATAGTATGTCTTGTATGCTGCGGCGTCCCGAAGGCGGAAGTCGCCCGAGAGATCGACGATGCGGGCGCCGGTCTGGATGAGGGCCGGGACGTGCTGGGCGGAGACCTTGTGGGGCAGGCCGAGCAGGACCACGTCCATCCCGGTGGCGGCGGCCTCGGGAGACAGGTTCTCGAAACGCAGATGGGCAGCCGCCGAGAAGCGTTCGAGGTTGGGGTGGGCGGCACTCAAGGGTTCCCCGACGAAGTCGACCGAGGACACCCGGATCAACTCGACCTCGGGGTGCAGGAGCAGGCGCCGGATCAGCTCCCCTCCCCCATAACCGCTGCCGCCGATAACGGCTGCCTTGAATTTCTTCATCGCTCTCGTCTATCCCGCTCCCCTCGCGCAGTCAATATACCTTATGAGTAGATGCTATGCCCGCAGGACCGTCGCGCCGGTCCCGCCGCCGATGCCCTTGCCGGTGAAACTGGCGATGATGCACTCCCGCACCGCGCCCAGTTCCAGCGCCAGGCAGGCTTCCGAAAGGCGAAGCTGATGCACCGTGGTCACGTCCCGCAGCCGGTGCAGCCGGGCCTGCGCCTGCTGCAGGGACAGCTCCTTGCGCCCCGCCTGCTGTCCATCGGTGATCCCGCCGAGCAGCACCAGCCGCCCGGCCCCCATCTCCCGGGCCAGGAGGTGCGCCGTCGCGTCGAAGGGCAGGCGCAGGAGCACCCCCGTTTCGGAGAGCCCCAGGCAGGGCAGCACCGGCAGCCGCCCCCCTGAAAGAAGCCGGCGCAAAAACTCCGTGTCCACCGCGATGGCATCTCCAGAAAGGCCCAGGTCGACCGGGGTGTCGCCACCATAGAGCCGGGGCGGCCGGCGCTCCGCGGTGATCGGCATCGAGAGCCCCGCCGGGGGCGCCCCGGCAGCGGCCAGTGCGGCGCAGAGCTCGAATCCCGCCTGCCCGAGCGCCATCTCCAGGCGGCCGATGGCCGCGGCGTCCATGATCCGCCGCCTGGCGCCGTAGCGCCCCGGGGCCTTTTGCGCCTCCTCGATGCGACCCAGCTGAAACTCGGCGTCGTAAAGGACGATGGCCTGGCCGCCGTCCCGGCAGTAGGTGGCGATCTCGGCGGCGATGGTCGGCAGAAGGGCCGGCGAGATGGCTTCGCCCCCCAGCTTGATCACGCTCGGTGGCGGGCCAGGTTCGCTGGGTTTGGCGGGTTTTTCCCGGGCCGCGGGTTTTCTGGCGGAATCCTTCATGGTGCCTCCTTGGGAGGATCGGGGCCGGTGAACATGCGAGCAGGAAATCGAAACCACAGATGGGCGGAGCATACTCATACGGATGGAAAACGCACCTGCATCCAGCGCACCCGGCCATGGGGCCCGACTTTGATTGAGCAAATTATGTGCAGGCGTGCAAAGCTTGCACAGTGGTCGTCATGAGACGAAGAAAAAAGATTTGCCGAAAGTGATTTCTTGCTTCCATTGGATTTTTTTTTTGAGTACTGTCTCGCTCATGGCGAGAACGACGACGGCAACCCGGATGATGGATAGTTTTCAGCTCGGCTCCATGCTGGAGCTGGGACAGATGGTCAGGGGGCGCAGGGAGGTGGCCCGCCTGACCCGCTCGACCCTGGCGCTGCGGGCCGGGGTCTCGGCCAGCACTTTGAAGAACCTGGAGGCGGGCAAGCACACCCCCAGCAGGACGACGCTGATGCAGCTTTGCGCGGTCAGCGAACTGAAGCTGAACATGTACGATCTGCTCACCCTCTCGCCGCTGCGGGAGGCGGAGGCCGGTCCGCCGATGAACTGCTGGCTGGCCCCGGGCTTCGACCCCATCGCCATGGCCCACGATCTGACCACCCGGCTGGGCGGCAGGGGCGGGCACATCGAACAGACCTTCCTTTATCTGGATACCAAGAGCGCCGCGTGCTGGTGTGCCATCGTGGGGCAGCCGGACTACGCCGCCACGGTGCGCGAGATGCTGCCGCTGCGGACGGCGGCGGCGACCATCCAGCAGTACGTGGGCGGGGCCGGGCTGGACCTGATCGGCTTGGGGTGTGGCGACGGAAAGGAAGAGGTACGCTTGGCGCAGCTGCTCCTGCAGCAGCACGACCCCAGTGACTTGCGCCTCTATTTGCTCGACATCAGCCAGCCGCTCCTCGGGTTCGCCTACAAGCACGCTGCCGACAGCCTGGCGGACCACCGGGGGGTGGCGGTGTTCGCCATCCAGGGCGACTTCCATCGGCTGCCCTGTTACACCCAGCTGCTCTACACGCCGCAGCGGGCGCACCGACGGCGCATCCTGTGCATGTTCGGGGGCACCTTCGGCAACCTGGAGAACGAGATCCGCTTCGTGCGCAACAGCCTGGTGGGGTTTGCCCCTGGCGACATGCTGCTCATCTACGTGAGCCTGGTGCGGGCGCCAGCGGACCAGCCGGACGAGATCCGGCGGACGGACCCGCGCCTGTCGGGGACCATGACCCGCACCCTGCAACAGCTCGAGCGGGAGTGGCTGATCGGGCCCATCGAGCGCTACGCCCGGCCGCCGGGGACGCCTCTTTCGGAGCAGTACATCCACACGGCCCTGGACACCACCTCCTGCACCGTGCCGGGGAGCTACGCCATCGAGACCATCATCACGGTGAAGTCCGCCGACGGGTCGACGCGGCGGTTCTCGATGGAATACATCAAACGCTACGACGGGGACAAGCTGGCGGAGTCGCTGCGCCTGCTCGGCTGGGAGCCGGTGGCCTCCTGGCCCGCGGGGAACGCCCTGGGGCTTTATCTGTTCCGCTGGCAGGGGACCGAACGGCTCTTGCAGTAACCCGCGGCCCCGGGAATCACATCAAGAGCGCCTCTGGGCCCGGCGGCTTGAGACAGGACAGGCGATGCGCCGCGCTCTTGCTGAGCAGGGACATCGCCTGGTCGAATCGCTTGCAATCCACATACCCGCGGCGCAGCGCCTGATAGAGCTGCCGGCGAAGCTGCTGCTCCCCACGCTGGATGTCGCGCCAGGCCACCCACGAATACTGCGGATTGTCGATGCGCCGCTCGGCCAGCCAGATGGTCATGACCGCGGTGCGCATCTGCTCCGCCAGGGACACATCATCCACCATCACCTCCGTCACCAGTTCGAGCATCTGCATGGCCAGTTGCTCGAAAGGACACAAACCCATCTGCTCCAGGGACGTCGCAACACTCTTTGCCGACATGAGACCTCGCCTTCGCGAACTGCAAACCGTGAGAATGTTTTGCCCGAAATCCACTGAGTCGCGCCACGGCAAAGTGCGTGCAGAATTGGTACGGTCTTGTCCTTTCAATGGACAACAATTCTGTCCATTGGGACAACGATAGACAGATTTGTAATGATACGAAAATGTTGTTCCCGGTCACACAATCGAAATATTTGTAGCTTGAAGTGCATATATGCTTGCACAATGCATGCTGGGGATCCGATTCATATTCGACCATTCATGCCAGGTATCCACGATGGGACAACGGCATTGCCCCTGACTCCAACCGGGTACAGAACCTGGCGGAAAGGGGTAGACCTTGGGCCCTGCCAGCGGCCAATCTGCTGCGAAGAGCGATCAGAGCCGTCGGTAGGGGGGAGGCTCGGGTCAGAGAGCGGAAAGCAACCGATCGGCGGCGGCGGCCCCGTCGCGGAGGACATCCGGGACACTGACCCCGTGAAGGGCGGCGCCGGCGAAGGAGAGGCCCGTGCCCACCGATCGGCCATCGATGGTGGCCACCCGTTCGCCGTGGCCGATCACATATTGTTCGATCGCCTGGGGCCAGCGCTGGACATGGCGAAAGCGCGGGACCGCGGAAACGGGATCGATCCCCAGCGTCGCCCGCAGGTCCTCCCGGGCGTGTTTGCAGAGGGCGCCGTCGTCCAGGTCGAGCACCCCGGGATCGTGCGCCCCGCCGTACATCGCCCGCAAAAGGACGTGCCCTTCGGGGGCCTGCCTGCAGCCCGGCAGGATGCTGGTCATGAAGAGCGCCCCGAGCAGCCGCAGCCCCTCGCGCCGGGGCGAAAGGAAGCCGAAGCCGTCCAGGGGGTGGGGCACGTCGGCGCGTCGGTAACCCAGGCACACCGCGGCGATGGGCGCCATGGGGATGCCGGCGTAGGCCTCGGCCAGCACCGCGTCCACCGGCCGCAAGAGCGCCTGTGCGAATGGCGGCGGCAGGCACAGGAGCACCGCGTCTGCAAGCAGTTCGCCCCCATCGGTGCGCACCCGCCAGCGGCCGGCCCCGCCTGGCTCCCGTTCCAGCGCCCGCGCCGGGGTGCCCAGAAGGATGCGCCCGCCCGCGGCCTCGATGGCCTCCCGCAGCGCCTCGGTAAGCTGCCCCAGCCCGTGCTGGAACCCGAGGAGCCGCTGCGAGGGCGGCGCCTCCCCGGCGGCGCGCTGTGCCCGGCGCTCCTTGCCCAGGGCGCGGACTGCCCGGAAAAGACTCCCGTGCTTCCGCTCCATCTCGTACACTCGGGGCAGGGCGCTGCGCACCGAGAGCTGCCCGATGTCCCCGGCGTAGATGCCGCCCATCACCGCGTCCACCACCCGGTCGGCCACGCTTTTCCCCAGGCGCCGGGTCACGAAGGCCGCGATGGACTCATCGCCATCGAGGGGTTTGGCAGCGAAGGGCTCGCCGAGCAGGCGCAGCCGGGCGGCAAAGGGCAGGATCGGCGAGGTCAGAAACGCCGACGGCCTGGACGGCACCACCCGCAGGGCGCCATCGAGAAAAAGGTAGCGCCGGTCGGCGCGCTCATCGGAGACGACGACGGCGTCCGCAAGACCCGCGTGCCCAGGTCGCCCGAGATGCCCGAGATGCCCGAGATGCCCGAGATGATCAATCAGCGGACGCAGCCCGGGGGCCCCCTCCTGCAAGGTCGCCGGCCCCCGTTCGATGTGCCACTCCCCGTGCTGCTCGCTGCCGATGCGCCCGCCCACCTGGGGCTCCGCCTCCAGCAAGGTGACCTGCACCGACCGCTCGCTGCCCTTTTCGCACAGGTCAAGGGCCCCCCGCAACCCCGCTGCCCCGGCGCCGATGACGACGATGTGTTTCATGGTCTTTCCGGGTCGCGCAGGACGGCTAGAGGCTGGCCCTCACGCAGCCTTCTTCTCCCCCAGGCGATGGACCATCTCCACTGCCGCCTGGGCGTGCTCCACCGGCGTCGGTGGCAGGATGCCGTGACCCAGGTTGAAGATGTGCCCCACCTTGGGGGCTGCCTCCAGCACCCGCCCGATGCGGCGCTCGATCTCGGGCAGCGGCGCGAAGAGCGAGCACGGGTCCAGGTTGCCCTGCACCGGCCGCTCCGGCCCGCCATGAAAAAGCAGCTCCCGCGCCCGATCCAGCGGCAGTCGGAAGTCGAGGCCGAAGACGTCCGCCGGCAGCTCGCCCACCTGGGACAAAAGGGCCGCTCCGTCGTTGGCGAAGTAGATCAGCGGCACCCCGAGGGGCCGCAGCCGTTCCAGCAGCCGCCGCACGTAGGGGGCGCCGAAGACCGCGAAGTCGTCTGCCCCGAGCGCCCCGATCCACGAATCGAAAATCTGGAGTACCTGTGCCCCCGCGGCCACCTGATCGCTCAGGTAGCTGACCAGGCTCTCGGTGAGCTTGTGAAGGAGCGCGTGGGCTGCCTCCGGGGCGGCGAAGAGCAGCTGCTTGGTGGCGATGAACTGCTTGCCGGTCTGCCCCTCGGTGGCGTAGGTGAGCAGGGTAAAGGGGGCCCCGGCGAAGCCGATGAGAGGCACCTTGCCGGCCAGGCCCTTTTGGCACAGGCGGATGGCGTCCATCACGAAGCCACAGGCCCCGGGATGCAGCGTCCGCAGGGCATCGATTCCGGCGCGGTCGCGCACCGGCTCGACTCGGGGGCCCTCCTCGGTGAAGCTCAGGGGCAAGCCCATCTCCTCCAAAACCACCAGGATGTCGGAGAAGAGAATCGCCGCGTCCACCCCCAGTCTGTCGACGGGCTGAAGGGTGACCTCACAGGCCAGGTCCGGGGTCTTGCACAGCGTCAAGAAGTCCCCGGCCTTCTTGCGCGTCGCCTGGTACTCCGGCAGATAGCGCCCGGCCTGGCGCATGAACCAGACCGGCGTGGTATCCACCGGCTCGCCCCTGCAAGCCGCCAGAAACCGCGTCGCCCGCGAAGTCTTCATCGGCAGCGTCACGCCAGTCCTAGTCACGCCAGTCAGGTCAGTCCTAGTCACGTTGATGAGAACCCCTTCTTCCAGTTAAGAAGCACATGGCCGGAGCAGATTTTGGCGCACCCCCACAGCGACCGAGGGAGCGTACTACTGTACGTGACCGAGGAAGCGAGGAGGTACGCCAAAAGCTGCCCGGCCAGGTGCTTCTTAGCTGACGAGGCGGA
>JBBRLA010000102.1:0-17263 GCA_038231615.1 Polyangia bacterium
CATAGCTGGATGGAGGATAAAAGCGCGGCTGCGCCTTGGATTCGGCAGAGAGCAAGAGCAAGGCCACCCAAGCCAATGTAGGCGCAAGAAAAACCTTGGGCATCATTATATAGAATTCGCACGCGAGCCGAGAAATGTCAAGGCGATTTGTCTGCTTTGCCTGCAGACATTGGACCAAAGGTCCGAACGCAGAGAGGTGGTAGTAGGTGGGCATCTGCATCTGGTCGGCAGCTTGCTCTCTTTGCTCTTTCTCTTGGTTCGTCGGCAAAAAAAGATTATGATTCCATGAGAAATGGCCTGTACAAAAGTTTTGGACCGTCACCGGCCCCTTGCTCCTTCTGGAGGGCTGGTGCTCAATTCCATCTTTGTGCTGAGTAGCTTTTTGCCGGCCTGCCAACCTACCGGACGGGCCGAGCGCGTCGAGCAGGGGCCCGTGCCCGAGCAGATCATCCTCGCCGAGGCCACCCGAGTCGCGCCGACCATGACACCGGAACTTTCGCGAGTCTCGCTCAAGTTGGTGGATGTGGCGGAGACAGCCGGGATCAACTACCGCTGGGCCTTGCAGGAATCGCCGCCTTATTCCGTCAGGACTGCCATGGGCAACGGCGCCGCCTTCCTCGATTTCGACGGAGACGGCTGGGTCGATGTGCTGCTGGTCGGCCCACAGCCCCAGCTCTATCGCAACCTGCGCAATGGCCGCTTCGCCAGGGTTGCCGCCGGGCTGGAGAACCTTCCCAAACTCCAGTACATGGGCGTCGGCGTTGGGGACTACGACCGCGACGGCTTCCCGGATGTGTTTTTGAGCGCCTACCACGGCGGCGTCCTTTTGCACAACGAACACGGCCAGCACCTGCGCGACGTGACCCACAATGTGGGCATTGACGTACACAACGGATGGACCAGCGCGGTGGCCTTCGCCGACCTTGACCGCGATGGCTGGCCGGATCTGATCGTGGGTCATTTCCTGGTCTACGAGCGCAGCAAAATGCGTATGTGCCAACGGAACGGCATCAGCTTCGATTGCGGCCCTCCGGCCTATGCCGGCGAGCGACCGCAGGTATTCAGGAACCTTGGAGGACGTTTTCAAGACATGACTCACGCCTGGGGCTTCGACGCCTCCTCGGGGAAGAACCTGGCGGTCAGCGCCGTCGATCTGGACGGGGACGGACAGGTCGAGGTGATCATGGCCAACGATTCAGCGCCTGGCGACCTCTTCCGACGCAAGGGGGATCGCTTCGAGGATCAGGGGATCGCCTCGGGCACGGCGTTCAGCCCGGTGGGCGCGATTCGTGCGGGGATGGGCGTCACCGTGGCGGACTTCGATCATGACGGCAAGCTGGACCTGGCCATGAGCGACCGCGAATACACCGGGGCCAGCCTCTTTCATAACATCGGCAAGTTGCTGTACAAGGACGTGGCCGGCGAAAGCGGAGTGAAGGCCGCCACCTTCCCCCTGGTCGGATGGGGCATCCTCTTCGCTGACCTGGAGAACAATGGCTGGCCCGACCTGCTGGTCGCCAACGGCAACATCAACCCGGATTCGCAGCAGGCCCTCAACCAGCCGTTCAAGCAGCCCCTCGTGCTCCTGTACAATCGGGAGGGAAAATTCTTCAACCTGACCGGCAAGCTGGAAGGCCGCGCCGCGCGCCCGATCATGGGGCGCGGGATGTGCTTGGCAGACTACGATCATGACGGTAAACTCGACGTCCTGGTGGTCGACAATGTCGGGACGGTAATGCTTCTGCACAATGAGTCTCCCAAGACGGGGCACTACCTGTCGGTGCGCCTGCGCGACCAGGAGGGCGAGTCCTTCGGCGAGGGCACCGGGGCGACGGTCTTCGCCGAGGTCGGCGGCCAGGAGCGCGTGTTCCCCGTAGCGGCCGGCGACAGCTACATTTCGGCCAGCGAATCGCGCGTCCACATAGGACTCGGGACCGCGACCTTGGTGCCATTGCTGACGGTGCAGTGGCCGTCCGGACGGCGCGAGCGTTTCGGTCCTTTTCCCGCGGATCAGCGGATCGAGATCCGCGAGGGGACGGGGAAGGAGAGCAAAAAGCCATGAGCCGCCACGGCAAAAAGACCGCGTTCTTCCTGGCGACGGCGCTGCTGGGGACCGTGGCGCTGATCGGTCCCTCCGCCTGTCGCAAGGTGACGCCTCCACCCCAGGAGAATACCAATCTGGACCCACTCATCCATGGGGAGGGCCTTGGCGCCAGGGAACTTGCCGACCGCTTCGGATGGATGGAGTTTCACCCGCTCGGCGACACCAGGCTCTTCTTCCGCATGCGCGTCCCCCGCGGCTGGCAGGCCCGTCCTCACGAGATCTCGTCGCTGGAACTACAGGCGGATTGGCCCATGAACGTAGTGCTGGCCCAGGTGGAAGCGCCCGATCAAAAAGATGTCTTGCTCCGGGTAGGCTACTGGCGGATCCGCCGGGGCACAGGCGTGGTGAAGCTGAACGAGTTCCTCGAATCCAGCTTGATGGAGCTGGTCCTGGGTGGGAACGAGCCGCCGGACATGGTGAAGGCCAGGTCGAAGTGGGTCGTGCTGGCGCGCAAGTCTGGGAAGATCAAAGGGCACGATTTTCTGGAAGAATTGATCGAACTCAAAAACGCCTGGGGCCTGTCGATGGTGCGCGCACGGCTGGTCCAGCAAGGGCCGCTGGTCTTCTTGGTGATGGGCCTGGCCCCCAGTGCGCGGTACGAGCGTTTCCGGCAGGCGTTCGGCGTGGCCACAGAGAGCTTTGGGTTGCTCACTCCCGACAGACTTTCGAACCAGCCAGAGTAATGCCTCAGAAGGAAAACATCGGAACCCGGGTACGGTCCACGGTCCATGCGTCGAGTTAAAAAACTCCCACTATTTCCTCGCTTGGCCGTGCTGCTCCTTGCACCGTTGACAATCGCCGCTTGCCATCGGACTGATGACAAGCTGGCTGCCGTGGTCCGGCCGACACCACCGCTGTCCCCCATCGCCATCACCATTGCCCCCGGCATTCACCTTTTGGGCGAATTGTCGCCCGGCGCGGCCTATGCGGTAGAGACTTCGGACGGGCTGGTCCTGATCGACACGGGCATGGACAGAAGCGCGGGCGCGGTGAAGCATCAACTCGAATGGCTGGGGCTGGACTGGCGGCGCGTACGTGCCATCCTGCTAACGCATGGTCACGGCGATCATGTCGGCGGAGCAAAGAACTTGAGGGCAGCCACGGGGGCAAAAGTGTATATTGGCAGCGGAGATGCCGCGATCGTGCGGGCTGGCGGGCCGCGCGAAGCGTTCTTCAGCGCGGTCCCCATGCTCGGTACGGACTCGCCCGACCCCACAACGGTGGATGTGGAAATAGGCAGCGATCAGATCATCACCGTGGGCGATGTCCGTTTTCAGGCACTCACCACGCCCGGCCACACGCCGGGGAGCATCGTTTACCTGATGGAGCGCGGCGGCAAGCAAGTGCTTTTCTCGGGAGACGTCATCTGGTCACTGACGGCGAATACCGATGCCGGCTCGCCCATGTCCCGGCCCCTGGGCACCTATGCGACCTACCTATCACCCCGTTATCGCGGAGACGCGGCGTCCTATCTGACCACCCTCAAGAGGCTGCGGGCGCTGCCTGCTCCACAGATGGTGCTGCCGGGCCATCCACGCAACGACACGCCTCCCCCAAGTCCTCTGATGACACAAGAGCACTGGGAAGCGCTGCTCGATCCAGGAATCCGGGAGATGGAGCAGCTGGTTGCACGGTACAGGAAGGACGGCGCCAATTTCCTGGATGGCGTTCCTCGGAAGCTCTTGCCAGACATGTACTATCTGGGTGATTTCAAAGGTGTCGCGGTGTACGGCTTTTTTTCCTCGGCGAAATTCTTCGTCGTGAACGCGCCCGGGGAACAAGGCATCAGCGCCTTCCTGCGCGAACAATTAGGCAAGCTCGGCGTAGCACCGGTGGCACCGACCGCGGTCCTTCTGACATCCGGCGAACCGGACGAGGCTGCCGGTATGGCCGAGCTGTGCCGCAAGGGCCTGCCACAGCTCGTCGCACCCAAGGACGCCTGGGAGCAGCTCAGGCACGCCTGCCCTGTAGGGACTCGATTCTTGTCGGCGGAAGACCTTCCCAGACAGGGATGGTTCGTCGCCTCGACGATCCCTTTGAGCGAGCATGGCGGTGGACCCGTGGCCTACCTGCTTGCATGGGGCGAAAAGACGGTCCTGGTGTCCGGACGGACACCGCTCAAACCCACCGAGAGCAACATGAAAACGGTGGTCGAGGACTTCAAGCACAGACGCAGGAACACAGAGGATCACTTCGCCGCCTCGAAGCGGCTGGCCAAGGTGAAGCCCGATCTCTGGCTGCCGGCGTTCCCTTCCGACGGCCAGAACGCCTTCCTGTATGGCAACGACTGGCGGGACGTCGTTCAATCGTTCGAACTTGCCGCCAGAATGTCCGGTAAATCACAATAAAAGAGGCCCTTCGCGAAAAAACGAATTTTCCGCTCCGCGTTGCGCCAAACGTAGAGCGCTCAAGCTTGCGCTTGCCTGTAAGCGAAGAGCCAAATGCCCACCGGTGAACTTTCCGCTCTGCGGGCAAGATACCCCACTCGGGGGTTACAAGCCTCAGAATCCTTCAGAAACCAGACGTCCGCCGGCCTGACGCGAGCGCCATCTGCGCGAAAAAGAACGTAAATGACGAACTAGGCAAAATTGCGGCATGCCCTATGCTAAATATCAAAAGCATGATCCAGAGGACCCGGTGCGCTCTCCTGATTGTGTCGCTCGCGCTGGCTTCGGGAGGCGTAGGCGCGTCCCCGATTCATGGCATTTCACAGAAGCCCTCGCTTCTCTCCTTGAAAAACATCTCGTTCGAGCCCAAGGTCGGCCTTCCTGCGCCCGACTTCTCGCTGCGGAGCCTGAACGGCGTGGTGGTCCACCTGTCCGAGGCGACGGCGCTAAGGCCGGTGGTCCTTATCACCGGCTCCTACTCCTGCCCGTCCTTCCGCATGGGGTCCAGGCGGTTCGATGAGCTGGCTGAGCGTTGGCGCGGTCGCGCGGACTTCTACGTCCTCTATTTGAGGGAAGCCCATCCGCGGAGTGAAGGCAAAATGGAGATTCAACGCAGCATTGAGTTTATGCAAGGTCAGGACCGCAATCGAGACGGGATGGTGACCCGGGACGAGTACCGCGGCTCTGACGAGCTGTTCAATTCCTTCGACATCGATCATGACGGCACGGTGCGCTCGCACGAGCTTGCCCTAGCCTGCCGGCTCGACGATTTCAAGGACTTCGAAGCACCCGTAAATTATGCCGAGCGGATCCAGGCGGCCAAGCAGCTCCGCCGCGAGGTGCCGGGCGTGATCCCGCTCCTCGTGGACGAGTTGGACGGACGCACTACCTGGACCTACGGCCGCTGGGACAACAGCGCTTTCGTGATCGCGCGCGGCGGCGTGCTGCGCGCCAAGCTCAATTGGGCGGCACCGTACCAGATCGAGGAAACCCTGATCGCGATGGTGGGCCGCGCAGCCGCCCCACCCCCGGCGACCGCGCCGGCCGGTCCACCGGACTTCTCACCCATCGCGGCCGTCCGGAAAGCCGCTCGTCACACTGGCTGGCCCGTGCTGGTCGAGTTCACTGCGCCGGGCTGCTCCGCCTGCCTGCGGATGGAGAGCACGATGAGCGATCCGCGGGTGCGGCGGGCCCTGGGCGGCTACGCCTTTGCCCGGGTGGGCATCGAACACGACGACGGATGGGGACTCTTCGACGCCCTCGACCTGTGGCAGACGCCAGCCTTTGTGCTGCTGGGGCCGAAGAATGAAGTGCTCGGGCGCTTGCAAGGGTTGCAGGCACCCGGGGCGTTCCTGTCATTTCTGGGACAGAAGGCGAAAGCGCCCGTAGAAGGACACCGTCTCACTTCGCCAGGATACGATCGACCTCGGCTTTGAACCCCTCATACGTGGTCACCCCCTCCATCTGAGTGCCGTTGATAAAGAAGGTCGGTGCGGCGGTAATTCCATAGGACTCCCCGGCGCGAATGCTGTCGTCGATCAGCTGTCCGTACTTCCCGCTGCTTACGCAGGCATCGAACTTCGCGCCATCCAAGCCCAGCTTCCGCGCCTGGGCCTGCAGGTCCTCCAGCGTCAGTGTTTCTGGGTGGTCGAAGAGGCTGTCGTGTAGGGCCCAGAACTTGCCCTGCTCCTCGGCGCAGTGGGCCGCCTCGGCGGCCTTGCGGGCCTCGGGGTGCAAGGGCAAGGGGAAGTCGCGGAACACCACCTTGAGCTTGCCGTCGTACTCCTTCAACAGGCGATCCATCAGGTGCCGCCCCTGGTTGCACACCGGGCACTGGAAATCGGTGAACTCGACGATCGTCACCTTGGCGTTTGCCACTCCCTTGGATGGGCCCGTGGCATCGACCTGGACCACGGCGTGAAGGTTCATCCTAATGTCGGCCTTGCCGCGCAGTTCCTCGGAAAGGATGCCGGCGGCCCGGTGGCGCCGCTCCTCCCCCATGCGCTGGAAGATCTTCGCTTTGACCTCCTCGAAGGCCTTGCCGGCAAAGGCCGGCATGCGTTCCTTGTTTCGCTCGAAAAAACCCTCGGCTTCGGTGGGAGTGACCGGCTCGGAACGTTGCTCCAACTGCTGCCGCAGGTAGTCGTTGCGGGCCAGCCCGGCCCTCTTCGCCGCATTCTCGAGCAGGCGATCGTTGATCATCCGCTGCAGGACCCCCTCGCGGACCTTGTATAGATCGCGACCGGCAACCCGGTCCAGTTCGTTCATTGTGATGGGCTGGCCGTCGATCTGGGCCACCGGAACGTCACCGTCAGAAGGAGGACGCGGACAGGCCGCAGAGAAGACGAGGAGGACCGCCAGGCCCATGGGCTGGAGCAGAGTGAGTTTCATCTTTGTCGACCCCTGTGTGTCTACAATGGTAGGTATGCACATGCGGATGCCTATCATCAGCATCGCATATTTTCAATTGTTTGGGGAAGCCTTGCTGGGGGGGCGAAGGAAAGAGGGGGGCCAGAATCAGTTGGCGACAGTCGTATCGCTGCCGCTGCCGCTGCCCGTTCCGAAGGGGTCGGCGTCAGTGGCTGTGTTCAGGGTGTCGATGCCGTCGCCGGCCGTGCCCGTGACGAAATCGCCGCCAGCCGTGGTGTCGGCCCCCGCCGCCGTTCCACCGGTGACGAAGGCCTGATCGTCGGCCACCGAGGCGCCGCCGCCGAAGCCCTCCGATGCCGCTGTCGGCGTGGTAAAGCCCTTGTCGTCCGCCGCCATGGCGCCGCCACCAATGCCTGCCGATGCAGACGGGGTGACGAAACCCTGGTCGTCCGCCATAGTGCCGCCGCCGAAACCGTCCCCTACCGAGGCGACGAAGCCCTGGTCTTGCGCCATGCTGCCGCCGCCAAGGCCGTCCGGTGATATCGCCGCCGGAGTAACGAAGTCCAGCGAACTCGAATTTCCCAGACTGCCACCGCCGAACTGGCTGGGGTCGCCGGTAGCCACCACCGGCGGCGGTGGCCCTGTGGGGGTGCCGCGGTTGAGCCCCGCCTCGCGGTATGAGGTGACGTTCGACGCGCTCAGGCTGCCGGTCGAGCCATCAAAGGCCACGCGCAAGTCGAAGTGATCGTCGCCCACGCCCGTTCCCGGCGGTGCGTGGTAGCCGAAAGCCGCGCACCATGCCTGCACGGTGCTCCCGTCGCCGGTGTAGACGCCGCTGCCGGCGGTGCCGCCGCCGCCAAGACCCCCGCCGCCGTCGCCGCCAAGACCCCCGCCGCCGCCGCCAAGACCGCCGCCGCCGCCGCCGCCACCACCACCACCACCACCGCCACTGCCACCGCCACCGCTGGTACCGCCCCCGCCGCCGCCGCCGCCGCCGCCGCTGTCGCAGCCGCTGCCGCTGCCGCCGCCATACGCGGCGGCCAGCATCACCGGCCGGCCGCCGTGATCGCGGATCAGGCTGGGATCGTCCATTGCAGCCATCATCGTCGACTGGATGCCATCGCGGATCGGGGCGGGAGCATTCATCGCCACCGGCCGGCCACCCGAAGTAAAGATGTACACGTAGTAGTGCGGGTCATCCACGCCGAAGTTCAGGGCCTGCCAGGTATTGTTGGCCGCGAAGCTGAAGGCGTCGTTGCTCCCTCCGGCGCACTTGTTCCCGGTATAGTTCCAGCAGGAGTCGGGCATGCCATCCACCTGCCACGAGTTATCGGGCCACTGCTTGGCCACGATGCCGCCGTTGACATCGGCGTGCTCCGATTCCCAGTAGGCCTTGGCCGCCTTGGACATCACGCCGATGTTGTTGATCGCCTCGACGGATCGGGCGCGCCAGATGTACTTGATGTAGGAGGGGATGGCGATGCTCGCCAAAAGCCCGATGATCGCCACCACGATCATCAACTCGACGAGCGTGAAACCCCGGCTCAGGGCGGTGAATCGCGTGCTCTTCATATGTAACTTCCTGTTCAGTGTCCCCACGGGGACACGACACAACACAACACTTCCTGGCAGGATGAGCATGCAGGGATAATGCCAAGAGCCGGGCTCGGACGCGTTCACGCAGTATCGAAGAGTTAGCGACGGTACGATCGGCCCGGTGGGGACAACCGACCCCGCCGCGCTGGTCGCGGCAGTCCCAGCTTGCCGAGGGTCCCGGCAATCTCCACGAGTTTGCTGGTCTTTTGCGGGAGACAAATTTTGGCAGGGGTGAGGACAAAAATGGGCCACTTGACCGAGGTCGATCTTCACCTGGCAAAGGAAGAGATGCGGTCCAGGCCGCCAGCGCTCACCTGGAAGAAAATGGTGGTGTGGCCGCTGAAGATCTGAACCACGCGCATGTCCGGCAGGTTCACTACTCGCAAGAGCCGCGAGGCGATTCGGGTCTGCTGCTCCGGCCCTTGCTGAGCGAAGCGATCGTCCTGGGTGGTCAACATCAAGGTGCCCCTGACCTCCGTGGCCTTGGAGAGGGGCAGAACCTCCGACAGAGCGTTGAGGTCCAGCGCGGCCGCCCGGGCGCGGTAGGCTTCTTCGGCACGCGAAATCTGCAGGTACACACGTCCCCAGTAGGCGCCGATCCCCACTACGATCAAAAGCGAGAGCAGGCCCAGGATCCACCCCTGTCCGCTGTGCTTTTCCCGCGTCGCCTTCTTCCCTGGCGTCCTGACGGCGGGGGCCGATTCGCTCGGGTTTTGCGGCTTCTTCTTCTCGACCAGACGCGGGAGCGGCGCGGTCTCGGAAGGGGGCGCGGCGGCCGTCGCCTTGGTGCGCCGTTCGACCCCCTGCACCAGGCTGGGAAGCAGGCGCGGGAGGTCCTCCACCGATTGCAGCGCCGTGTCCATCTCGGCGCGTGCCTTTTCGGGGATGGCCAGAGGCAGCTTCAGCACGCTATCTACATAAAGGCTCACCAAGAGCAGTACCTTCGCCGCCTGCTCTCGCGTGATCGAGGCATCTTCCGACAGGGGCTGATACACCACCGTCAGATCGATCACGCCCTGCTTGACCAGCCTGCCGCGCACTCCCTTGAGATACATGGCAAATGCCTCTTGCAGATGCACCAAGCCGCTCAATGTCAACGACTCCAGAATCGCCGCCTGCAGATGCAAGATCTCCGCGGCCCCGCCGTGCGCTTCATCCGGACCGCCCTGGCCCGCCGGCCCCGAAGCGCCGCCGACGCCCGGCAAGGCCCCGGCTCCAGGAATAACAGATGACATGCTGAGATCCTCCTCATCATAATTTAGCGACAAGGCCCCCTCCCTCGTCAAGGAGGGCGTCATCCCACGCCATCCCACAGCGATGCTACCCCGGAATGGGCGTGGCGGGCGGGGACAAATGGCCCCATCCAGGCATCCGCCGGGCATTCTTTGAGCAAGAGCGTCGGGCAAAATTTGTCACCCTGAAAAGCGCAGTCGCCATCCCGACTTCACCCCTCTCTGGGGTCATCCGTCTCCAGCAGAGGGACGATTCTTGTAAGCCCGAACGCCCCCTATGCGGAGTTCTCACATGAATTCTTCCGAAATGCCCCGGGCCTCCAGCGGCACTTTTCTTGCTTTCCACTTGGGTGACCACAGAAGTGAGGTTACTTCCATGATGCGAACCAAGAACAGACTGATCGGTGAGTCAGTACACCGGTACCGCTGGCTGTCCGGACTGATGCTGACCGCCGCGGTGGCCCTGGTCCTTCCCGGCCGGGGCGATGCAGCCGGGATACCGGCGCCCATCATCACGGGCTCCAGCACACCTCCTATCACCACCGGCTGCTTGAATTCCGGCGGCAACAGCATCCCGTGTCCCCCGGTATCGGCCGTGTTGACCAGCGGCCACGGCTACTTCACCGCCATGTGCTACTCCAACTACACCGCGGCCCGCGCGGTCACCCCGGCCCTGGTGGGCCTTACCGACCTCCCCGGTGCCTGTGACGGGCTGAGCACCGACCAGTACGGCGTCAGCGATCTTATGAAGAACACCCCCAACGGCTCGTTCACGGGCTTCGACTTCGGCAACGTGTATACGGGCGATACTGGCACCCACCAGCTCGCACACGACCAAAGCAACTGGTGGGGCGCCACTACCCACTACGACGAACAGTACTATGGCAACGCCGACGACACCTACTGGCTCGACACGGAAAAGTCGAGTTACGGCCAAGACACCAACTACATCGACAGACCGGGCGGCTACAGCAACAGTGGTGGCGACCAGGTCTACACCTGCTGCTCTTGGTGGGGGGCCCCGCAATATGCCTACAGCACGCAAAGGCAGTTGTACAGCGACTCTCACGTGAGCTACTTCTCCGGGCACGGCTCGCTGGACAATGGCTCGCCCAACGCGGACGGCGTCAGCGAGACCCCCTGCAACAAGGACTCCGAATGCACCGCGAGCATTCCGGCCGGCTTCTACGCCCCCGCCCTGTGCCGCAGCTTCCCCGGTTCCCTCCCGGCCGGTGATGCCCACAAGGGCGTCTGCCGCTACAACAACTACCGCTACCTCTTGACCTCGACCTACGGCGACAACCCCGGCCCCACGGGCCCGCTTTATGGCAAGGCCAAATTCGACAACCAGACCAACATCAGCGGCGGTCAGGTCCGCCTGGGAGAAAGCCCGTTCTCCGGCGACTGGGCCGGCGTCGGCACCAACGGCGGCGTCAACTGGGTCATCTTCCAGGCCGAGAACGTCATCGAGCCCGCCCTCTTCGCCTCCGAGTGGGGCCGCATGTTCTCCGGGGTCCACGCCATCTCCGCCACCATGAACGTAACCGCTGCCAACCCCAACGCGGCCGTGCCCATCACCAGCGGCGTCTACTACGACACCAAGCGCGTCATCGCCGCCATGTTCCAGTTCAACGCCAACGCCGATGCCTCCATCAGCCTGGCCTGGAACGTCGCCACGGTCGGACTCCCTGCCGTTGACGGCACCGCCTGCGGCAAGGCCGACTTCTCCCAGGGTGGCCGTCAGGGCTACAACGGCTGCGGCTGTCAGGTGACCATGGTGGTGGACTCTACCCAGGCCCTGGCGCTGAACCGGATCACCAACGAGACCTTCAATCAAGTCATCCAGGACGATTCCAAGGACATAAAGGCAGCCAACTACTACAACTACCGCTTCGTCTGCAACTACAGCGGCGGCCCGGCCGGCGGCCCAGCCACGTACTTCTGGAACAACCCCTAGTTTAGGAGGGCAACCGACATGGCAACCAACATGAAGCATCTTCTTGCTCCGGTGGCCTTCAGCCTGCTGGCCAGTTGCGGGCAGGTCACCGATTCGAAGCCGTCGCAGGGTACCACCCCGGCGGCCACCACCCCCAGCACCCCGGCCCCGGTCTCCCAGGGGCCCATGGTCCGCGGCTACGCCCACCAGAAGGAGGCCTCGCTCTTCCGCCTGGGCTCCGGCGTCACCTACCTGTCCAAGCAGAACCTGTCCCGTTCCATTGGCAGCGAGGGCGTCTTTGTCGTCCACGAACTCAACGGCATGTCGATGGCCGTGCCCAATGCCAGCGCGCACGTCCTGACCCTGCCCTCGATGTTCGACAATGCCGAGGCCCACAACCAGCACACCCTGACCTACTTCCAGAACGCCGGCATTCCCAAGGACCAGATCTCCGGGGTCGAGACCAGCTATGAGGGCGTCGGTGGTGGTTCGCTCAACGAAGTCCACGAGACCAATGCCCCCATCATGACCGCCCACTACTCGATCCTCCGGCGCTCCATCGATGGCATCCCGGTCCCCGACTCGTTCGCTTTCGCCCGCTTCGCCAATGACGGCTCCATCGTCACCGAGGGCGTCCACTGGCCCGCGGTGCCCCAGAAGGCGGTCGATGAGGCCAAGCTGATGGCCACCGCCATGAAGGACCCACAGCAGGCCTCCGCCATGCGCGCCAAGCTGCCCGCCGGACAGGTCCAGGTCTCCATCCGCCACACCTCGTTCGTGGAGTCCCTCAAGACCTCCGCGTACGCCAGCTACGAAGTGATGGTCTCGGACAAGACCACCGCGGTCCACCACCGGCACTTCGACCTCAACGGGGCCGAGTTCAAGCTGACCGAGCAGGCCGCGGTCGCCCCGGCCTCGTTCCTGCAAAAGTCCGTTGCCTCCGCCGAGCCCGCCGAGCCCGCCGTCTTCAGCCCCTAATCGTCTCTGTCTGTACGATCCGGATTGTCCGGGGCCCAGGAAATCTCCCTGGGCCCCGGAACTTCCCCCTGCCGTCCCCGGCCACACAGCAGACCAAGCAGCCGCAGATTTGAAAGAAAGGCTGCCAAAAACTGCCTGCGACACCCATCTGGGCACACCGCCCGAGCCGCCGCCGATTCACATCGGTGGGCCCCCCAAGCGGCTGGCCAGGCGGCTGATCGACACGGTCTGGACCCGGTCGCCGGCAGCGCAGTAGCGCAAGCAGGTACTCTCCGAGCCGGAGCCTAAAGCTGTGCGGGGCCGTCGTCTGGCCTGGGCTGAGCTTCTGTGCCGTAGCTTCGGGATTGACGCGCTAAAATGTGAAAAGCGCGGGGGACGGATGAAGATCCTGGCGCTTGTACTCGACCCGTACCAGGGACTGGTTGGCTGCGGTGCCGATCGCCGTGGTCCCCTCCCTGGCCGCACAGAAGAGCGGCGCCGCGCCGATCTCATGCCGTCGTTTGTTGGCAAGCGCCGCTCGACGGCGTAAGGTGAAGTAAGGTTGAGGAGTCCCATGCAGATCCATCAATTTACCGCCATCATCGAGCGTGAGGGGAACGGGTATGCCGCCCTCTGCCCCGAACTGGACGTCGCCAGCCAGGGTGATACGGTGGAAGAAGCCCAGAAGAACCTGTCAGAGGCGGTCGGACTCTTCCTGGAATGCGCCAGCCCGACCGAAGTGGAGCAGCGCCTTCATCAGGAGGTCTACGTCACTCGTCTCCGGGTTGCCGTTGGGTAGAAAGCTCAAGGTTCTGTCTGGGCGACAGATTTGTTCTCTCCTGTCGCACCATGGCTTTCGCCAGGTACGCCAGAGTGGCAGTCACATCGTCATGCAGAAGGCCCTGGAAACCACCACCATCACTGTTCCCGTTCCTGACCATGCGGAGCTTCGCACGGGCACCCTGCAGTCGATCATCAGACAGTCCGGTCTCCCCAAGCAGCTCTTCGAGACGGAGTGAGCTGCCCACATCCCGTGCGCAGGTGGGGCGCCACAGCAGCCAGCGTGACCAGATCGCCTTTACGTGAATCTGAAGAAGAACTACAAAAAAACGCCTGCGCCCCTCCCTCTGGGCACACCGCCCCCAACCGCCGCCGACTTGCATCAGCGGGCCCCCCTTGTAGTCGAGCGATCGCCCCGGCCTTCTACCGAAGAGGTTGGAGACGTATCAGGGGCCCTTAATAATGGCGGTGAAATCGGACCACTGCTCGACCTTGAAGGCGCGAATGTCCCGTACTGACTTCGGGAACCACGGCAGGGCCTTGAGCGCCATGATGGCCGCGAAGAGCTTGCTCATGTCGGTGCTCTCCGTGGTGTAAAGGCTGCCCTGCCGCCACGTGAATCCGAACTTCTCCACCGTGTTGCGAATGTCCTGATAGGCGTGGGAACAGTTGTGCTTGGGGTGATGTAACTCGGTGTCCTTGACCACCAGATCGAAGGCGATGGCAAACATCAGGACTCTTCCGGGTCCTGTAAGGTGAACGAATACCGGCGCTGAATCTTCTCTCCCGTCTCCACGACCTCGGCTTGGAGGATCGCTTCGCCGTCCTTCAGACACTCCAGGACTTCCGTGATCTTATATGTGGGTCCAAATGGACCGAAACGCCGGAACGTACCTACCAGGTCATGGGGTGCGGGCAAGGAGTTCAATTCCGTCAACTGCGTCTGCATGAGCGAAATCCTAGAACGATCTGCTTCAAGGCGCAATCAACGCCCCTTCGCTGCCCGTCACCGCAGGTAGCGCCCGACCACCTTCGGGTCGATCCCCGCCAGTACCAGCAGATCCCACAGCGGCAGGAACACCCGCCGGTCCAGCAGAGACAGGCGAAGGGCCACCTGCATGATCTGAAGAGTAGACTGGAGCAGGCAGCCCGCGAGATCGCGGCACACATGGACCCAGGGCGAAACCGCTCGGCCAGCTTCGGCACCCTCCTGTCCGCCCTTCGTAGCATCTAGATCTGACGCTACCGAACCTCGGGCAGCGCGAGCGCGGCCAGGCGCTGCTGTCGCCTGTGGTCGGCGGGCTCAAGTTCCTTGCTGTTCGAGATGGGGAGGTTTACAAGACCATGGCCTTGTCGACTTCCCGTCATGGGTCAGGGGAAGAGGCGACCTGCACCGGAGTTCTGCCTTCAGGCAGCCGGTAGGTGCAGCTCACCTGGCCAATTATCTCGAAGCTCACCGAGTGTCGCTGCCGATCCGGGGCTGGCGCATGCGGCGCTCGTATTCGGGCCAGAGCAGGGAGGTCCACCGCTTCGGGCCCTACTTGATGAGCAGGGGGGCCATGCGATCGGCGAAGGTGCGATCGTCAGGCGCGCCGTGGGGCCGATCGTTCCCGAATACACCAAAGATATCGTGGGTCTGGTTCATGGACCAGGGACATGGCATGGGAGCCGCGCAAAAGAGCGGGGCTTTTTCTTCAGCTATTTTCAATCCGGGCTTGAACTGCCCTGGGCGGCGCTTAGGTCTTCCTCCATGGAACAAGCCACCCAGCACAACGGGCCCGATCCCCTTTGGCCCCAAAACGAAACCGATCGCCCCGACCGGCCGGTCCGCGCCATCATTGAACGGCTCAACCTGGACTCCTGCATCTCCCAGGAGCAACGCCTCTTGGTTCTCACGGGCCAGGCCAAGGCGCTCTGCGACACCGCCGAAATCCTGCAAGAGGCGCAGGCCGAGCTGAAACACGAGACGGCCAGCGTCCGGGAGCGGTCCCGCGAGGCCGAGCATGACCGGGTTTGCCGGCGCCTGGACTACGAATGCGTGGTGCTGAAGATCGAGGATGAGGGCCTCTACCGGTTGCATGGATTCAACACCCCGGAGCAGATGGCAAAGGACCGGGGACTGCTGTGGCCCGGCGAAAAGATCGACGATCGGTGGCGCCGGGAGTATCGCGCCATCGCGAAGACTCTTCCGGACGAGGCGGCCTACTCACGCAACGGCAGCATCACGCTGAAGGGGAAGATGGCGAGGCTGAAGTCGCCCAGGTGCCGGGACCTCTTCATCGATTTGTTGATCGAGGGCGAGTCCCCGACGATCTTGCTTTGCGGGGTCAAGGCGGCCCAGACCGCCCTGCTGCAAGAGGAGACGGAGGACAGGGCGCGGGCCAGGGCGATCGAGGCGATGATGGCAGAGTCGCCGAAACGGGGAGGGACGGCGATTTCAGGCACGGAGGTCAGCGAACTCAGACAGGAGGTCGGCGAACTCAGGCAGAAAATGGATCAGGTCTTCCAAGATGTCCGTGAGATCAAAGCGAATTCCGCGCTGCTGCTGAAGGCGCTGAACAACGGGATTCAGGGGATCGCGCGGGCAGCGGAGGCCCCGGAGGCAAACGTCACACCCACCAAGCCGGAGCCCGGACAGGACGGCCGGCGCGAGAGGGTTCGCCCTGACAAAGGCGGGCCCGGCCGGGCTGGCCGGGCCGCGGTGCCGCCCGAAGGGGCCCGAAAGCCTGCGGCAGAAGCGACCTCGGAGACCCGGCCAACGACCGCCGCGGAAGTGAAGCCGACCGCTTCCGCGGACGTGAAGCCGACCGCTTCCGCGGACGTGATCCCGACCGCCGCGGAAGTGACCCCGACTGCCGCGGAAGTGAAGCCGACCGCTTCCGCCGACGTGATCCCGACCGCCGCGGAAGTGACCCCGACCGCCGAACCCGAACTCCCCGTGGCCGAGCGCCCCATGGCCGCCTTCGAGGGTCAGGAGTTCCTCGCCGTGTCCTTCCCCGCCGATGTGCGCAACCTGTCCGGCGCCGAGCGCCATGGCGCCTGCCTGATCGCCCTCCTGTGCGCCGCCTTCGTCCTGTGCACCCCGGTCTATAACCTGCGCTACCACTCCCTGCAATACGACCACGCCGACCCCCGCCTCCTGCTCTTCCTGGTCCGCGTCATCCTCCGCTTCCAGAACTGCGCGATGGAATTCCTGCCCACCCTGGATGAGCCCGCCGCCGAGGGCCTGGCCTTCCTGGAACAACTCTCCCGCGACAGCGGCGACGACCCCGCCGCCGCCCCGGCCCCCGCCATCGAGTCCTTCATGCCCAATCACCTGCTCGACTGGCTGTCCATCACTCCCTATGAGGAGCCCGAGCGGCCCATGGCCTTCGTCCCCATCGAGGTCGTGGCCCCCTACCACGACCCCGAGCACCCCGAGGTCAGCGACCTGCGCCGCATGGTCTTCCGCCTGATCGCCCTGTGCGCCGCCGCCCATCAGGCCCTGCTCAGCTTCAAGACCTGCTTCGACGATGGAGACGGGGTCGCCGCGGACCTGGCGTACCAGATCAAGCTGACCTTGCAGGATGCCCTGGCCAACCTGGGCAAGCTGACCGGCGGCTTCTCCAAGGAGGTCCGGGAGGCCCAGGAGTGCGAGGCCCAGTGGGTCGAGGCGGAGCAGCAGCACCAGCAGACCCAACAAGCAGTGCAGGCCCGCACCATCTACGTCGGCGATGACTCCGTCGCCCGCCTGCACACCGTCGTCGGCTGCACCCCCGACGGTCGCACCACCAGCCTGCATCAGGGCGTCGCCAACCTCATCGGCGCCGTCGCCGCCCCGGGCTATGGCAAATCCCAGGCCGCCGCCAACATCCGCGAGGGACTGCACGCCAACCTGCCCGGCCTGGCGGTCATGAACGGC
>JBBRLA010000103.1:0-17207 GCA_038231615.1 Polyangia bacterium
ATGGGCCTGTGGATGGCTTATCAAAACAACTGGAAAAAGACCAGATGGGGCGTAGCCAGCAACAACCGCCCCGAACTAGCCGCCGACCTGGAGAAGTAAGCGATTTCCCCGAAACAGAGCGTACAGAAAAATTGCTCCGGTACCCAGCGTGTGTCCTCATATCCAAGCAGCCCATGAAGAACGTCGAGCGCAAGCCGGGGACATGTACCAAGCGCTCTATACAAAGTCAGTTGATGAAAAGTCAGTAAGAAGCACCTGTCCGGAGCAGATTTTGGCGCCCCCCCACAGCGACCGAGGGAGCGTACTACTGTACGTGACCGACGGAGCGAGGAGGTACGCCAAAAGCTGCCCGGCCAGGTGCTTCTGTTCACTGACGGCGGCGGACTACGCGGGCGGGGTTGCCTACGGCAACCATGTCATCCGGGATGGGCTTGACCACCACCGCGCCGGCCCCGATGGTGGTGCGATCGCCGACGTCGGCCATGACGACCGCGTGGGCGCCGATCCACGAGTGAGCGCCGATGCGGATGGGGATCTCATCGCCGGGGACCTCGGGATCGTACACGCCGCTCTGGTCGAATCGGTGGCTGTGGCGGCCGGGGATGACCACCACGTAGTCGCTGAGCATGGCGTGCTTGCCGATGCGGCACCGGCCGATGGAGCAGCCGCCGCCGATGTACACCCCCTCGTCGATTTCCACGTCCTCGCTGCTAAAGAGGGTGTGGTGGGAGATGGTCACGGTGGGGTGCAGGCGGCGGAGAACACGCTGGTAGAAGGCGCGGCGCAGGAAGTCGCCGGAAAAGCCCGGGAACATACCGATCAGGCCGCCATAGCTGCCGATCAGACGGCGGCCGATCTCGTCGCCCATCAGGCGTCGCTCGGCCAGGTAGGCCGCAGAAAGGGGCGCCGCCCCCAGGGAGAAGGCGCGGTTTAGCAGGGAGCGGACGCGGTCGTGGTTGGATGGGGGCATGAGCGGCTCTATTTTATCGCGGCGTCGAGGACCTGGCAGCAGGAAACGCGATCCCCGGGTCGCGCAGGAGCTTGTAAAAGAGCAGTTCGGCGATCCCCGGGCGCACGTAGTCAGGCAAGCTGCCGACGAGGCGGTAGCCGTGGCGCTGGTAGAAGCGCTGCGCCGGAGTATTGAAGTCCGCGGTCAGCAAAAGAAGCGCCGGGCTGCCGCGTGCCGCCTCGGCCTCCACCGCCAAAAGGAGCGCCGAACCCATGCCGCGGCCCTCCGTGCCGGGGAGCAGGGCGATGAGTTGCAGGTAGGCCCCCGGTCCCAGCGACCCGGATCGCTGGAACCGCGCGAAGCCGCAGGGCCCCGAAGAATGGGCCGGCTCGGCCAGAAGGAGGTACGAATCGGTGTGCCCGGGGGCCGGCAAATCCCCGGCTTCCGGCATCGCCAGCGCCAGGCGGCGCAGTTCTGTTCCCAGCACCTCGGGCGAAACTCCGTAGCGCACCAGCAGCGGTTGAGCCGCCACGGATCTTCCCAAGGAGATCATGGCGTCCGCGTCGCCGGGGCCTGCCGGCCGGATGTGGAACGCCGGGTTTGTCACAGGGCCGACTCCGGGCGCACCTTTACCGAGGTCGGCTGCGTCGGGCAGAAGTATTCGCAAAGTCCGCACCCGGTGCACGAGAGGCCGATCGAAGGCCGCCCCTGGTCGTCTATAGAGATGGCGTCCGGCACGGGGCACTTCTCGTGACATACCCCGCAGGGGGTGCCGCGCCAGGGCAGGCAGGAGCCGGTGTCGATCTGCGCCATCCCCATGTGCACGTCGCCGATGGAGCCGATGGGGATCAGGCTGCCGCTGGGACATACGGTGGTGCAAAGGAGGCCGTGGCAGAGCACGCAGGGGGCCTGTCGGGCGACGATGTAGGGCGTGCCGCCCGAGCGTCCGTAGGTCTCGGGGAGGGGGAGGATCGCCTGGCGGGGGCAGATCTCCACGCAGGCCCCGCAGCGAATGCAGGTTTCGCTGAGAATCTCGTCGGAGAGCGCCCCGGGTGGGCGCAAGGGGGGCGGCAGGTATGCCGAGGCTCGTTCTGGCGCTCGCGCGGCGTCCACCGAGCGGCGAAAGATGGAAAAGAGGTCGCGCCGGGTCATCCCCTCGTCGGGGACCTTGGGGCCGCCTCGGCCCTTGCCCTCAGCCATTGCCGAATACCGGGGATTCCGGAAGCTGCGGACTCGCCATCCGCGCCCGTTGATTCGCCGCCGTGCCCTCAGCCATTGCTGGACCCCGGGATTCGGAGGACCCTGAAGTCACGGGCCTCGCCGACCGCGCGCGTCGCCTGATGATCATCTTCCCATGGTAGCATGCTTGCGTGTCTGGACGGCGCCACGCAGCCTCAAGAAGCCAGCCGGCGGCAAGGGGGGCTGGCGCTGTCATTCTGGCGCTGCTGGCCGGGTCGGCCTGCGGGTCCCCGGCACCCCTGGACGTCCGGGTCACCTGGTCCTTCGCCGACGGCCGTGACTGCACCGACGCCGGGGTGGACCGGGTGCGCCTGGTGTCGTCGGCGGACCCGGATGGCACCCCGCCGCGGTTCTTCATCTGCCACGCCGGGTCGATGGGCAATCAGGCTCTCGTCCCGGGGGTCCTGCCGGGCAGCGAGCTGAGCGCGGCGGCCCTCTCACCAGCCGACTCGGTCTTGTACCAGGGCAGCGGCACCGTCAGCGAGTCTGCGTCGATGCCGCTTTGCCTGGTGCTCCACTTCTCCGGCGGCGTGGCCGCGCTCCGGGGATCGTCAGAACTGAATGTTGTTGCGCAGGCAGGCCTCGATGACTTCCCGCTTGTGTCCGGCGGCGACCGAGAAAAGGGACGCCCTGGCGTTTCCCAGGTCGCCCTTTTTGCAGAAGGCCAGCGCGATCAACTTGTGGGCCCGCGGCGTTTGCTGGGAGCCCAGCGATTGCCGGGCCAGGCGGATGGTCTCGTCCAGTTCCCCTGCGTCGAGGCTGTGCTTGGCCCTGTCGAGGATCTCGCGGACCTCCTTGTGCTCCGACACGTGCGACGCGGGCGCCTCGGGGGGCGGGTCTGAGTCCTGGGGCTTGGGCGCATCGCGAGCTTCGCGATTGGGGCGATGCTTCTCGGTGCCGGGCGTGCGGGGCGTCTCCGGGACGGTCTTCTGGTGCAAATCCGGGACCGCCTGGGTAACCTGGGTGGGCGGGACCCTCGGGCCCGGCCCCGGGATGCCTGTCTGGGTCGCCGATCTGCCGAAAGGCCCATACAAAAGGACCAGCACCATCACCACCCCGGCCACTGCCATCGACCCGAGACCGATGATCAGGGCGCTGCGCCAGGTCCACAGGGCGCCGGGGTGGGAATCGGCCCGGGTCGACTCAACGCTCCCCGCAGGAATGGGGGCGACCCCGCGGCAGGCGTCCTCGCACAGTGCGAGGGCCCGGTCCAGGGCGTCGGCGTCAGAATAGCGGTCGTCGGGGTCCTTCTTGAGCAGCCGGGCGATGACCCGGCGCACCGGTTCGGGCACGGCACGGGGCAATTCCGGCGGGGGTTTGGTCAGGTGGCCCATGAGCACGCCGGCCAGGGAGGGCGCGTCGAAGGGTACGGTACCGGTCAGCAACTCGTAGAACACGATGCCGGCGGCGTACAGGTCGGCGCGGCCGTCGATGCCCGGGGGGCCGCCGCTGGCCTGCTCGGGCGCCATGTAGACCGGCGTGCCGATGACCGCGCCGGTGGCGGTGAGGCGCCCTTGATCTCCCCCGACCTGCTTGGCGATGCCGAAGTCGAGGATCTTGATGAAGATCTGGCCGCCCTTGGTGTAGCGCACCAGCTTGATGTTCTGCGGCTTGATGTCCCGGTGGACCAAGCCGTTGCGGTGGGCCTCGGAAAGGGCGGCGGCGAGCTGGCGCATGATCTGCACCGCCTGGGTGGGGGCCATGGGGCCCTCGTCGCGGATGATGTCCGAGAGTTCCTTGCCGTCGATGAACTCCATGACCAGGTAGGGCATTCCCTCCTCGATGCCATAGTCGAAGACCTGTGCGATGCCGGGGTGGTTCAGGGAACTGGCCATGCGGGCCTCGCGTTCGAAGCGCTCGCGGGTATCACGCGAGTTGAAGCCGTCGGGGCGCAGCATCTTGATGGCGACCGCCTTGCCCAGAGCGATGTGGGCGCCGCGGAAGACAATGCCCATGGCGCCGCTGCCCAGCTCAGATTCAATGCGGTATTGACCTTTGAGGGTGCGGCCCAGGGTCATGGGGCCGGTGCCGGCCAGCAGCGTGTCGGAGCGCGATTGCATTTCATAGAGGGTAAATCTTGCGGCGGGAATGCTCAAGTTGCCTGTGGCTTGCAGGAGGAAAAATATCTTTGCACTTGTTCGGAAAACTGCGTTGGGCTAGCTTGCGGCCAACTGCTTACAAAACCTCGGCACCCCTGCCCCGCGGGGACCTCATCTTGAGCAGAACGGTACACAGGAGCCGCATTTTCATGTTCATGAGCAAACATCTGGGCCGTGCGGATCGATTTCCCGATTCTTGGGCGGCGCGAACTTCCAGGCTGCGCGGTCTCCTGCTGCTGCTTCTGTGTTCCGCGGGCTGTGCATCCACCGCGGATGTCCCCGGGCCAGCCGGCCACGGCCAGGCGCTGCTGGGCAAGGACGGCGCCATAAAGGTCACCCGGCCGGGCACCCTCCTCAACCGCTACGCGGCCCTGGCCACCGACGCACCGATTGGCGCCCAGAGCATCCAGGTGGTCTCGTCCGCGCCGCTCTTGCCCCTGGAGCCGGGAGACCTGCTGCTCATCATCCAGATGCAAGGGGCCAGCATCAACACCAGCGACAGCGCGGACTTCGGTGCGGTCACCGCACCGAACAACGCCGGCTTCCACGAGTTCGTTCCGGTGAAGGCGGTCAGTGGGAACACGATCACGCTGGACGGGGGCTGCGGCGGCCTGCGCCACCCGTACACCGCCAGCGGCAAGGTGCAGGTGGTGCGGGTGCCTCAGGGGACGACGTTGAACGTCGTGGCCGGGGCCTCGATCACCGCACCGGCGTGGAACGGGGCCGTGGGCGGGATCGTAGCGGTCCATGTGCGCGGGCAGGCGCAGCTCGAAGGGGCCATCGACGTCTCGGGGCGGGGGTTCCACGGCGGCGCCGTGCGCAACACCGCCAAGGACGACCCCGTCGGGGTCGATATTTACCGATCGAGCGACGACACCGACGGAGCCGAGAAGGGGGAGAGCATTGCCGGTGGCGCGGGGGAGTACATGGCGCTGGGGGCGCTCTTCGGGCGCGGAGCGCCGGCCAACGGTGGCGGCGGAGGCAACTCGCACAACGGCGCGGGGGGCGGCGGTGCCAACGGCAACAATGGCAAGGCGTGGAACGGCCAGGGTGTCATGAACCCGATGGCGCTGGGCGCCGTGGCCTGGACGCTGGACCCGGGCTACGCGGCCAATGGAAATAAACTCACCGACTCGGCTGGCGGCGGGCGCGGCGGGTACAGTTTCTCCCAATCGGTGGGGCTGGACAACCCGGACCCGCGCACCTATGCGCCGGGCGGCATGAACTGGGGCGGCAATTTCCGCCGCGAAGTGGGGGGGCTGGGCGGGCATCCCGTGGACAACGATCCCCAGGGCCGCCTCTTCTTCGGCGGCGGCGGCGGGGCTGGCAATGGCAACGACATGGCGGTCGGAACGGCGGGCGCGGGCGGCGGGCTTGTCTATCTGATCGCCGGCAGCGTTCGCGGCGCGGGCCAGGTCCTGGCGGATGGATTTTCTGCCAGCGACAACCGCAGGAACCAGAACGACGGCGCCAGCGGTGGTGGCGCTGGAGGCACAGTGGTCATCGGCGCGGGCGCGCTCGGCGGGATCTCTATCTCGGCGAGCGGCGGCAAAGGCGGGCGGCAACTCGACAGCGCGGTCCTCCGGAACTCCCGCGAGGCCGAGGGGCCGGGCGGGGGCGGAGGAGGGGGGTACATCGCGGTCCTTGGGGGTAACCCCAAGACCAGCGCCGCAGGCGCCGACGCAGGCGTCACCCTGTCGGCCTTCATGCGGCTCTTCCAGGTGAACGGGGCCACCCAGGGCGCCAAGGGCCAGCCCGGCGAGACGATCGAGACCACCATCCCTGCTTGTTTGCTCGCGGATCTTTCGGTCACGGTCACCCACCAGGTCACGGGCGGCAAGGTCGTCTACACCGTGACGGTCATCAACCAGGGCCCGAACCCGGTCACCGGGGCGCCGATCATCAATGTGATTCCGCGCGAGGTGAAAAACCCCACGTGGACATGTAAGGCCGGCAACGGCGGGACCTGCGCGACCCCGGGCGGCACCGGCCCCTTGAACACCAGCGTGGACCTGGAACCCGGAGGCACTGTCGTCTACACCGTCGAGGCTGATGTGGACCCCGCGGCGGTGGGCGTCAGCAACACCGTCGAGATTGACCCGCCCTTCGGGATCACGGACCCGAACACCGCGAACAACCGTTTTACCGATGTGCTCAACGCTGGAGACGGCGGGGGAACGAGCGACGGTGGGGGAGCGGGCGGTGACGGCGGCGCGGACGGGAGCATGAGCTTCGCCGGGGGTGGGTTCACCTGCACGGCCATCCCGGCAGGACGGACCAACTCGGGCGGCGGAATGATCGCAGTGTCGGGGCTGCTTGGGCTGCTGCTCTTCCGCCTCCGGCGCCGCTCGCGAAGCGGCGCAGGCGCCGCGGTCACTCGTTCGCCAAGCACCGCAGGCGCCGCGGTCAATCGTTCACCAAGCGGCACAGGCGCCGCGGTCGATTGTTCTCAAAACGCCGCAGGAGCGTCGATGAGACACGGCAGACTTCACTGTCTGATCCTGCTGGGGGCCCTTGTCCTGGCCACCCCTGCTTGGGCCCAGAACATCGGCTTTCAGCTCAATCGCTACGAGCCGACCCCCGCCGGGGAGTGGACCTTCGCGGTCGATCACCCGTGGTATTCGCCGCAACGCCTGCTGGCCGCCGGCATGACGTTGAACTATGGGCACGAGCCGCTGGTCTACGGCCTGCGTTCCGTCAGCGGTGACTTCACCAAGCAGATCAATGTCATCGAGCACCAGCTACAGCTTCATTTGGACGTGGCGTTCTCGCTGCTGGACCGTCTGACGCTCTCCCTCACCCTGCCGCTTACCCTGCTGGAGGAGGGCAACCGAGTAGACGGGGTCGCGCCGCTAGATGGCGCCGCGGTGGGCGACCTGCGGGTGGGAATGATGGTTCGCATCCTGGGCATGCCGGAGGAGGACCCCTTCTCGCTGAGCCTGGGGATCGACGTGTGGACCCCATTCGGCCTGGAACGCAAGCTGACCGGGGATACCGGGGTGCGGGCGCTGCCCAAGCTGGTGCTCTCGGGGGTTCATGACCACCTGCGCTGGTCCTTCACCGGCGGGTTTTACTATCGCCCGAAGGCGTCCATCGGATCCGTGCTGGACGCGCCCGGGAACCAGGTTGGTCCGGCGCTTCAGATCGGCGGGGCCGTGGCCTATGCCGACCGCGTCCGGCGCTTCAGCATTGGCCCCGAGGCCCTGCTGCTGACCACGGTGACCGATGGCCATGCGTTCAGCAAGGACTTCACCAGCCTGGAACTGCTGCTCGGCGCCTGGTACAACATCGCCAGCGCGGTCAACGCGGGCCTGGCGGCGGGCATCGGGACGCTGCGGGAGCCGGGGACCCCGGACTTCCGGCTACTGTTCCGACTGGCCTATGCGCCCTTCCATGAGCGCGAGAAAATGATCCCGGCCCCGGTCGAGTTGGTTCAACTGACGCCGCCGCCACCGCCGCCTCCTGTGGTAGCCCAGCAAGAGCCGCCGCCGCCGCCTTCTGTGGTGATGCCCCCGCCGGTCACGGTACCGATGGCGGCAACGCCGGAGAAGGTGCGGGTTTCGTGCGCTCAGTTCCCGACACTGAACGTGGAGTTTGACACCAACAAGGCCGACATCAAGCCCGAGAGCCATCTGCCGATCGACGAGATCGCCGAGCGGATGAAGAGCAGCCCGCAGATCATCCTGGTCGAGGTGCGCGGCCACGCGGACGAGCGCGGCTCCGTCGCGGCCAACCTGCGGTTGACGGATGAGCGGGCCCGGGCGGTGATGGAGTACATCATCGGCAAGGGGGTGCCAAGGGAGCGCATCCAATGGAAGGGCCTGGGCACCACGGACCCGGTGTATCCGCCATGCAGGGAGCACAACGAGAACTGCTGGTCGAAGAACCGACGGGTGGAGTTCGTCGTCATGAAGCGCGGGGACATCTGCCCGGTGGACGAAATCAAGTTCGACCTGAACTCGGCGCGCCTGCAGCGCGAGAGCTATCCCGTTTTGGACAGCATCTTCGCCACGGTGCAGGGAAACCCGCAGATCCGATTGATCGAAGTTCAGGGCCACTCGGACGAGCGGGGCGGCGCGGGACACAATCTAGAGCTGACGGAGCAACGGGCCCGGGCGGTGAAGAAATACCTGATCGACGCCGGGGTGGACGGAACCCGGCTACAATCCAAGGGCTTCGGTTCGGTGCAGCCGCTGTGCCAGGAGCATGATGAGGCTTGCTGGCGGACGAACCGGCGGGTGGACTTCCTTATCCAGGACCCTGCCCCACCGCAGATGTTCCCGCGCAAGGCGGACCATCCTTGAGAATGTGAATGAAGTCATTCCCCCTTTGGAGAAGCATTTCCCGCACCGCCGCGTACTGAATGTCACAGCGAGCCGCTCGGTTCTCGCGGAGCGAGAGTCATGATAAAATATCGGCATATGAAAACCTGGGTACACCATTCCCTCCTCCTGCTGACCTTCAGCCTGGCCCCTGCCGCGGCCCACGCCGGCAAGAAGGTCCCCCCACAAAAGGCCCTCACGGTAGATGCCGCGGTGATTGACAAGGCGGTGCTCTGCACCGATGGCAAGTCTCACTACGTGATGATCGCCCCCGACGAACACATCACTCACCGCCTGTACTACGGCGATGGCAAGACCTTCTTTCTGGTGCCCAGAGACACCAGCGGCATGATCACCGGCGAATGGTTCCCCGAGCCCCGCGCCTACAACAAGAGCTACAACAGCGGCTTCCGCGGCGTCGATCTACGCCGCTACTCGCGCATCGAGCCGACCAAGGACGGCAAGGGCTGCGAACTGGCCTGTGGCGATCGGATCACCCAGCTCACCGTGGTCGAGTCGGCCAAGGCCAAGGGGATGCTTGACGGTGCCACCTTCCTGCCCAGTCCCCGGAAGTCCGCCCCCCACCGCCTCGCCCGCGACGACAGCGGCATGTATTATTACGTCGATCGCGGCTTTGTCCCCGGCACCGAGAAGAGCTATCGGCTCTTCGTCGGCCCCAAGGGCAACCTCAAGCAGCAGAAGATGACCAACGTCGTATCCGACTCCGAGGGCGAGATTTTCGCCACCAAGACGGGCAGCCTGCGCCTCATCCTGGGCAAGCAGGAGTCAAGCTGGATCGAGGGCCAGAAGGTCAAGAAGCTGACCCTGGTTCCGGTGGACGACAACGAGCAGATGATCTTCAACGAGCTGGGCGTCTACACCGGCGAGCGTCTGGGCACTCCTTGCGACGATTTCTGATCGGTCCCATCGGGTATTGATTCCACCGTCACCGGTACTCCGTTCAGCACCGCCGTGCCCAGAAGGGGCTCCACCCGCTCCTCATCGGTCAGCGCGTTCACGTTGGGCCCCGGCAAGGCCCCGGCCACCCGCAGGGTCGCCGCCGCGCGCTCATGGCCGTAGCCGTGGGGCAGCGACACCACCCCTTGCAGGATGTTGTCCGTTGGCTCGGCTGGCGCGGTCACGGACCCCACCCGGCTGCGCACGCGCACCGCCTGCCCTGGCGAGATTCCCAGCCGCCGCGCGTCCTCCCGGTGAATCCAGAGGGTAGCCCGGTCCTTGCCCTTGGTCAGCGACTTTACATTGTGCATCCACGAGTTGTTCGTCCGCAGGTGTCGGCGCCCGATCAGCACCAGGCTTCCGGCTGTCTGCCGCTGCTCGATCCAGCGGTCGATCCTCGGGCAGTCGTCCATCAGCAGCCGCGGGGCCAGATCGATCCTGCCATCCGGCGTCCGCACCCGCGTCTTGCGCGACGGGACCATCGGACCCAAGTCGATGCCGTGAGGAGCTGCCCGCACCTTTGCCAGGTTCAACCCCCAGGGACGGTGAAACAGGTTCATCGGCACAAAGCGGTCCCCGTAGGTCCCCAGGCGCAGGAGCAGGTCGATGACGTGGTCCGGTGACGGGCGCAGCCCCAGCCGCCACGCCTGGTGCGCCACCTTGTCGAGCAGCGGGATGCCGAACCGCAACCCGCCCAGGCGCATCCCCAGCTCGTAGAGGATCTCCCAGTCGTCCATCGACCCCGGGGCCCGCGGTACCACCGGCTCCGAATATTTGACGGTGTTGCGCACGGCCAGGGTGTGAAAGATTACGTCGTAGTGTCCCCGCTCCAGGGCGTGCACGGGCGGCAACACCAGGTGGGCGTTCTGGGTGGTCTCGTTCAGGTAGAAGTCGATTGCCACCATGAAATCGAGCCCCGCCAGCGCCCGCGACAGCCGATCCCCGTTCGGCGTCGAGAGCACCGGATTGCCTGCCAGGGTCACGAAGGCGCGAATCTGGCCGTCGCCGGGAGTTTCCATCTCCTCGGCCATCACCGCCGCCGGGAGCTGGCCGCCGAACTCGGGCAGGCCGCGCACCCGAGACTTCCATCGAGCGTAGTGGTTGCCTACCAGCTTGCGCCCGAGCAGCCCGACGTCCACGGCCGGCGTCGGAAACATCACCCCGCCGGGACGGTCGAAGTTGCCGGTGACGACGTTCAGCACGTCCAAGAGCCAGCTTGCCTGGGGGCCAAACTCGTTCTGGCACGTGCCCACGCGACCGTAGGCCGCCGCGGTCCGGGCTGACGCGAAGGCCCGGGCCAGGCCGCGGATCGCCTCGGGCGTCATTCCCACCGCGGGCGCCACCCGTTCGGGCGGGAAGCGCGCCGCCAGGGCCATGATTTCGTCGAGACCGCGGGTGCTCGCTCGCACCGCCGGCTCATCGCGCATACGCCCTTCGGAAAAGATCACCTGGAGCAGCGCCAACAGGAGCGGGGCGTCGCCCCCGGGGTGGATGGCATGGTATTCGTCGCACCAAGCGGCGGTCTCGGTGCGGCGCGGGTCGATAAGGACGATCTTGCCGCCCCGATCGCGGATGCCTCTCAGGCGCCCACGAACGTCCCCCAGCGTCATCAGGCTGCCGTTGGAGGCGGCAGGGTTGGCGCCGAGCATGAGCAGGTAGTCGGTGCGGTCCACATCCGGAATCGGCACCGAGAGCTGATCGCCGAACATGAGCATGCTGGAGAAGAGCTTGGGGTTGGCGTCCTGGGAGTTGGCGTCAAAGCGATTCTTGGTGCCCAGGGCCCGGGCAAAGCCCTGGAGGGCGATCACCGCCCCGTGGTTGTGGACCGTGGGGTTGCCGACGTAGAGGCCGATGGCATTTTTGCCGTGGCGGCGGCGGACATCAAGAAGGCGGGCAGCAGTCTCGTCGAGCGCGGCCTTCCATTCGACGCGCTCCCAGCCCGAAGCCGTGCGCCGCATGGGGAAGCGCAGGCGATCTGGATCTTCCAGGACCTCGCGCATGGCCGGTCCCTTGGGGCAGATGTGGCCGCGGGAGAAGACATCCTCCTTGTCAGGGCGGATCTCGGCGATGCGGCTGCCGCCGTTTTCTAGGCGGATCACCATGCCACACATCGCCTCGCAGACGTTGCACGTGCGGTAGCAGAAGTCGCCGGGGTCGCTCATGAGGGGACGGTAGCGCAGATCGCCTGGGCCGTCATCCTTTCGCAAGGGCGAATCTCCCACTCTGCCGGGATCTGTGATAAGAATCTAGATAGAAACGGCGGACGAGATGTTGGAAGAAGGCGGCCATGGATTGTGGTTGCTCGCTTTCATGGGTGGTCTCGACGTTGTTCATATTTTCAGCCCTAGCCGCCCCCGGATGCGATCCAAATGAGAAACCGCCTGCTTCCCTCAGTCCTGCTTTGCTTCACGGCGCTGCTGTCGGCCTGCCCAGACGGGGTCGAAGCCGTGTCGACGCCCGAGGGGATGGTGACGATCATCAAGTCAAAGCCGCCGCAAGAGACACCGAGAGCGCCCGAGAAGAACCCGCTGCCGAGACGATAGAGGGCTATGTAGTGCTGCGATCGGGGCGGAAGGTCCGCGCCACCTGGGAATCGCCTGCCGCTGAACAGGCGCGGGTGATGAACGCGGGCCTGGACCGGGAAACGATCTGGGAGTTGGCGCTGGCGGCGCGGGACCCGGATCGCTACCTGGTCGGCGTCGAGAGATGAACGATGAGCGATGAACAAGGGCGGTGCCGCCGATCGGTCGAGGGGCAGGACGTCTCTACACCAGCGCGGGCACTGCTGGTGTATCGCTTCCATGTCAATCCGCCGAAAGTGCCATGCTCGGTATCGGAGACTCCGGCCCGATCACGCGCCAGCCGGTTCAGTCCTTGCCGGCTTCCTGATCTTCAATCTCCAGTTCCCCGATGGGGATTCGGCCGCCCAGCAGAGTGTAGGCGACGCGGACGAAGTCGCCCTCAGTGACGATGCCGATCAGCTTACCGCTGGCGTCGGTGATCGGCAGGCATCCGATCTTGTAGTGCAGAAGCAGGTAAGCCGCCTCGTGGGCGAAGGTGTCCGGGGCCACCGCCTTGACATCGGTGCGCATCACATCCGATACGCGCTTGCTCAGGTCGCCCGCAGCGAGCACGTCCCGGTGGCTGAGGAGGCCGATGAGCAGGCCGCTCCGATCCACCACCGGCAGGTGCCGGATGGCCACCTCGGACATGGTCTGAGCGGCCTTGCTGAGACGATCGTCGGCATGCACCGCGACCGGATTTTGGCTCATGATTTTTGCGACGTCCACGCCGTGGATGCTAGCACAGAGTGGGGCCGCGGAAGCTACCTGCGACGCAGGCGCAAGAGGTCGCTGTAGTTATCGGTCCAGATGACCTGCCGCCGGTTGAGGTCGAGGGGACCGCCGTCCTCGTCGAACTCCTTGGCCACGAAGTTCCGCGGGTCGCGGGAAAGCAGCACCCACTGAGAAGCATAAATCTCGTCGTCGTCGTCATGGTCACCGTCGGCGTCGTGGTTCACCAGCAGGCTCTTGAGACCGAAGCTTTCGGCCAGCCCGCGCAGTACCGGGAGCAGGTCAATGTAGCGGTTGGTCGAATGGACGGCCAGGATGCCGTCGGGCCGGCGCAGGTGCCGCAGGTACAGGGTCATGGCCTCGCGGGTCAGAAGGTGCGCGGGGATGGAGTCGCTGCTGAAGGCGTCCAGGGCCAGAATATCGAAGTCCTGAGCCGTCTCGCGCTCCAGGGAGAGCCGGGCGTCGCCCAGGATGGTCGTGACCTGTCCGGTCGCGTCCTCCAGGTAATGGAAGATCGGGTGGGCCCCGGTGGAAAGCCGAATCACCTCGGGGTTGATCTCGTAGATGCGAAAGGAATCGCCGGGCCGGGCGTAGGCAGCCAGGGTCCCGGCCCCAAGGCCCACCACGCCCACGCTAAGCGGCAGGCCGGCGAGCCGCCGCGGATGGGTGCGCAGGGCCAGACCCACGCCGCTGTGCGGCGAGTAGTACGTGGTCGGTTCGTGGCGCCGCCGCGCGTCGAGGAACTGAAGGCCATGGACGATGCGCCCGTGCTTCAGTTCGACGAGCGCGGTGGGCGTGCCGATGTTCTTCTCGATCGCCCGCAACGTTCCATAGAAATTGCGCGAAGTGTAGAAGGCCAGGTGGGCCTCGTGGCCCGCTTGCAACACCAGGCCGGCGCCCAGGGCCAGGAGCGCGGCCACGCCCCCCACGCGAACTGCCGGACCCAGGGGCCCATGCCCGAAGGGAGACCGGGCGCGACCGATCAGCACGGCCAGCAGAAGGATGCCGCCGAACAAGGCGATGTGAAGCTCCCAGAAGGCGGGGAAGATGGCGGGCGCCAGAAGAGCGGTGAAAAGGCCCCCGGCGGCACCCCCGGCAGACAGGGTCAAATAAAAGGAGGTCAGGTGCCGCGTCGCGGGCCGCTGTGTCGCCAGCTCTCCGTGGCAGAACATGCTGTAGACAAAGAGTATCAGCGAATAGATGCCGATCTGCGCGATGAGAGGTGCCTTGAGGCCCCAGGCCAAGGTCCCGCCACCTGCGACGCCCGCCAGGGCCAGCGCCAGGGCCCATCCCTTGCGCACGTAGACCCGGTCGAACTCGAAGCACAGGATGAACGAGAGCAGGTACAGAGCCAGCGGGAGCATCCACAGAAAGGGAATGACGGCGACCTCCTGACAGATCTGGTTGGTGGTCGCCAAAAGCATCACCGATGCGACCCATGCCAGGGCGAACCACAGGGCATAGCGCGACACAGGCGGGCGGGGCTCGAAGGCAGCGGCGGGATCGGAAGTAAGGGCGTGAGAATCGGCAGGGAGTCGCCCGATGGACACGGCGCAGAAGGAACAACCCACGGCGAAAAGGACGAAGCCCAGGGCCCATACGAGCCCCTGGGAGGTTAAGGAAAGGTTGGGCTCCAGAAGGAAGGGGTAGCTGAGCAATCCCAGGAGCGAGCCGAGGTTGGAAAGCGCATAGAGCCGGTAGGGCGACACGCCGGGGCGGGCACGGGCGAACCAGGCCTGCAGCAGCGGGCCCGTCGAGGAGAGCACCAGGTACGGAAGACCCGCAGTGAACGCGAGCAGCACCAGGATCTGACCGGTGGGGGTCGCCTCGGGCCGGGGCTTCCAGCCGTCGCCAGGCAAAAGCGGCGAGCGCCACGCAAGACAGCGGAAAAGGACCAGCGCCACGGACAGGCCCAGCACAAGCAAGTGCAGGTTCCTCTGTCGCCGCGGCGGCCAGCGAACCAAAAGGTGAGCGTAGGCGTAGCCCAAAAGCAGGCCCACTTGAAAGAAGAGCATGCAGGTGGTCCACACCGCCGCGGCGCCGCCGAACCACGGAAGGATCAGCTTGCCCATGATGAACTGGACCTGAAAGAGCAGGAAAGCACCCAGCCCGATGGCGAAGCCGAAGGGCATGGCGGGGATTGGCCGATGGGAAGGCATCATATCGTGGGGCATTCTACCCGAGTCAGGGCAACCAGCGCAGGAGCTGCGACTCTGCCTTTACGTGTACCCCGCCTCCAGCGATGATACCCTGCGGCCACCCCAACTGAGGAGAGACAACCATGTCCGCTGACGTTGCCCGACCCACGAAGACCGCCGTGTTCGCCCCTGACTTGATGAAGGATCGAATCGTGGTGGTCACCGGGGGCGGGACGGGCCTTGGCTACAGCATGGCCGAAGGCATGGGCCGTGTCGGGGCCAAGCTGGTCCTGGCCGCCCGCACCGCCGAACGGCTGGATGCCGCCGTCGAGCGCCTGCGCCAGCAGGGCATAGAGGCCATCGCCGTGCCCACCGACGTCCGCGATCCGGCACAGGTGGACCAGATGGTGCATCGGGCCGTCGAGGCCTTCGGGCGAATCGATGGGCTGGTCAACAACGCCGCGGGGAACTTCCTGGTGGCCGCCGAGGACCTGACGCCAGGCGGCTTCGATGCCGTCGTTCGCATCGTCCTTTACGGCAGCGTGCACTGCACCCTGGCGGTGGGACGGCACCTTCTTGCGCGACGCGCGCCAGGCAGCATCCTCAGCATCTTGACACCCTACGCCTGGACCGGATCCGGCTTCGTCCTGCCCAGCGCCTGCGCCAAGGCCGGCGTCCTTTCGATGACCCGCTCTTTGGCCGTGGAGTGGGGGGGGCAAGGCATCCGGCTGAATGCCATCGCCCCGGGGCCGGTCCCCACCGATGGCGCCTGGAAGGCGCTGATGCTGCCGGGGGCCGAGGAGCAGGCCCTCCGGCGCATCCCCATGGGACGCCTGGGCGAACATGGCGAGATTGCCAACCTGGCGGTCTTTCTGATGAGCGACGCCTGCCCCTATCAGAACGGAGACTGCGTCACCATGGACGGCGCGGAGTGGCTCGCGGGGGCGGGTTCGTTCAGCGACCTGCGGCTCCTGCCTCGCGATCAACTCAAGCTGATCCTCAAGTCCATGCGGCAGCCCAAGGCCGGGAAGTAGTCGCCAACTCCGCACTACAGAGGACCGTTGCGGTTAGCGGTACGCTGCTGTGCCGCCCGGTCGTGGAAGAACACCACCCGCCGGTCTCGCGCCAGGTTCCCCCGAGCGCCCGTTTCTTCCGCCGGACGAGTCGACCCGAACGCCATGATCTCCAGCCGTGCCGCCGACACCCCGCGCCGGATCAGCGCCTCGCGCACGACCAGCGCCCGCCGCCGCGACAGATCCAGGTTGAATGCCGCCGTGCCGGTGATATCGGCGTGACCCTCGATGCGCACTCTCCCCAACTCGGGATGCGCCAGCAGCACCGCCGTCATGGCGTCCAGGATCGGCAGGAAGTCATGATGAATCCGGGAATGGTTCAGCGCGAAGAAGATCGCCTTGGTGGGGATCAGCTCCGTGGCCGTAACCGCCACCTCGGCATTGCCGCGGTACATCGTCGTCTGTTCCACCTGCATCTCGGGCGGCGCCAGCTCGGTGGGGGGCGGGGGCGGCGGCGGGTAGACCGGCGACGGCGGCGGCGGCGCCACGACCACCTGTGTCTTCGGTGCCTGCTCGCGTTCGTAGCGCAGCGACAGGAACAACCGCCAGGCCGGCGCTCCATAGCCGTTCACCACGCCCGCCCCGGCCCCCGGCGCCAGGATCACCGGTCCCACATGCACCGCCGCCGCGACCACTGCCTCCAGGGGGCTCTGGTCTCGGCTTTGCCACGGAGCCAGCAGCGCGGTGGACCCATAAAGGTCGCCCAAAAGCTCGACCCGGCGGAAAGGCCGCAGGCCGATGCCCAGCGAATAGGTCAGCTCATGGGACAGGGACAGCTGGCCCAGCCCGCCGTCCTGCCGGATCAGCACCCCGGCGTTCAGCCCCACACGCAGCCACCTCACCCGCGCCTGTGCCGCCAGGCGCGGGGCGAAGGCCACTTGCCCGCTACCGGTGTAGGCGGCGCTGCTGCCGGTGGGCAGGAAGAGCGTGCCCATCAAACCCGCCGAAAGATGCTCCCCGGCATAGACCCGCCCTTTCAGGTGGATCTGAAGGTCCCCCGCGGCGGTCCCCTGCGTGACGCCGGGACCGGCCTGGTACAGGCTCACCGGCAGGGAGATCCCTCCTTCCAGGAAACGCCCCAGCCCCAGCGCGGCGCTGAAGTCGGCTCGGATGCCATAGTCGACGATTGGAGTTGAA